>NZ_CP178751.1:1800000-2021634 GCF_047323925.1 Pseudidiomarina salilacus | reverse complement strand
ATCAGTCAGGTGTATCCCCTTCGTTAAAAGAAGGATACTTGTTGCATCCGAAGATGCTTTCTCTGCCTGAATCCGGTAAGTGCCCACACAGTTTGCTTGGCTTGATAAATTGTTAAAGAACGTTTCGCTGCGTTGAGCGAGGCTGCGCATTCTACAGCCTGTGAGTTTTCTGTCAAGCCTTTCGGCTAATTTTTTTCAGACTGAAAACTGCTGCTTTTGGCGGCTTCGTTGCCTGCCTCAAGCGTGGGGCGCATTTTAGAGATTTAACTGGCCGCGTCAAGCACCTTTTTGTCATTTTTAGCTGTTTTTTTACTGACTGCTGCTTTGTTGTGCAAGTTGCTGCTTTTTTATATCAACTCGCCTGTTTTAAAGCGTTTTGCTAAGCTAGAGGCATTGGTTTCTGATCAAAAAGATCACAATTTAAGAGGTAAAGGTTCATGCCAGCAGATATTCGTAGTTATCGCGGTGTATCACCTACTTTAGGTGACCATGTTTATGTCGACGCATCGGCGGTGGTCATCGGTGACGTCAGCTTAGGAGAAGACAGTAGTGTATGGCCGTTAGTAGCGGCACGCGGTGACGTTAACTTTATCCGTATTGGCGCGCGTACCAATATCCAGGACAACTCGGTCTTACACGTAAGTCGTAAAAGTGAGCGCAATCCTGACGGACATCCTTTGATTATTGGCGATGACGTAACCGTAGGACATCATGTCATGTTGCACGGCTGCACTATAGGCTCACGCGTGTTAATCGGCATGTCGGCGATTGTGATGGATGGCGTGACAATAGAAGACGATGTGATTGTTGGCGCAGGTAGTTTAGTGCCGCCCGGCAAAACGCTGCGCAGTGGCTATTTATATGTCGGCAGTCCGGCACAAGAGCAGCGCCCCCTGACCGATGCAGAACGCGCCTTCTTACCAGCAACGGCTGCCAACTACGTAAAACTCAAAAACGAGTACAGCGACAATAGTTAAGCCTTTAAGGTTTAACTAATGAAAATCGCGGGAGCGGGGCGCTGCAAGACTTAACTGCGCCAACAAGTCGGCGCCATCGACAAGCCGCCCCGCAATCACATGAATCACATCGCCGTGAATTTCGACGGTGCCATACACCTTTAATAGCTTCGCGGTTAGATAAGGTTGGCGTTGACTGCGCGCTGTCGCTTGCCATATCACCACATTCACCATACCGGTTTCATCTTCTAAGGTAATAAAGGTGACACCACTGGCGGTACCGGGCCGCTGTCGACAGGTAACCAGCCCTGCGACACACACCACTTGCTGATGACGACAGCTCGACAATTCAGCCGCTCGTTTAACGCCGCGCAATAAACCACGCTCACGGAGCAGCGCCAATGGATGGCGGCGGGTTGAAGCTCCTAAAACACGATAATCGGCAGCGATATCCTGAATCTCTGTCGGCCGTGGTAGCTTTGCTGTTGGTGCTGTTTGTGTTTCGAGAGGAGCAAAAAGAGGTAATTGTTGTGCTGGTAAAGCCAAGGTTTGCCACTGACTCTGAAAACGGTCCCCACTTATTTGCTGCAGCGCACCCGCAGCGGCAAGGCGTTGTAGCAAAGCAGGACTAGCGCCCGCCGCGCGTAGTTGCGATAAAGAATGGAATCCCGCCGTCGGGCGTTGTTTTAAGAGGGCTTCGATAGCGGTGGCGGACAAACCTTTCACCAAGCAAAAACCGAGACGTATCGCCAAGCCCTGTTGTAAACGCACGAGTTGATGATGCCATTGGCTGGTTTGTATATCGAGCGGTAACACCGCAACATGTTCGCGCTTCGCAGCTTGCAGGAGTTGGTCTGCGGAATAAAAGCCCATCGGTAAACTATTCAGCAAAGCACAATAGAAGATAGCAGGGTAGTGATACTTAAACCACGCCGACGCATAAGCAAGGTTAGCAAAACTTGCCGAATGGGACTCAGGAAAGCCGTACTCTCCAAAGCCACAGATTTGCTGATAAATGCGCTGCGCGAAATCGATACTGTAGCCGCGTTGCCGCATGCCGTTGATCAGCTTACTTTCAAACTGCTGTAATTCCCCGGTGCTACGCCAATTGGCCATCGCGCGCCGCAATTGATCGGCTTCGCCACCACTAAAGCCAGCGGCAACCATAGCCAATTTAATCACTTGCTCTTGGAAAATAGGGACGCCAAGCGTGCGCTCGGTGACTTGCCGTACTTCTTCACTCGGATAGGTCACAGCTTCTGCACCGGCGCGGCGACGTAAATAGGGATGCACCATGTCACCCTGAATGGGGCCCGGTCGCACAATCGCAATTTGCACCACTAGGTCATAGAAAGTAGCAGGGCGCAGACGCGGCAGCATATTCATTTGCGCGCGAGACTCAATTTGAAATACGCCAATAGAGTCACCGCGCTGCAGCATTTGATACACACGAGCATCTTCGGTCGGAATGCTAGCTAAATCTAACGGCCGCTGCTCATGCTCAGCGACTAACTGCAACATTTTGCGCAGGGCGCTTAACATGCCGAGTGCTAACACATCGACCTTGATCAGTTTTAAAGCTTCTAAGTCGTCTTTGTCCCACTGGATGACCGTGCGGTCGGCCATGCTCGCCTGCTCAATCGGGACCAAATCAGTCAATTCCGTCGCAGCAATGACAAAACCACCGACATGTTGGGACAAATGCCGCGGAAACTTCAGCAATTGCTCGGTTAAAGTGATCAACCAGCGGCCACGTTCGGTCGCCGCCATGCCCGATTGCAATTGCAACAGTTGCTCATACCAAGGCGTTTCATGATCACGCCGATCAATCTGCCGCAAATAGTGGCCAAGCTCTTGCTCGTTAAAGCCGAGCGCTTTACCGACATCGCGAAACGCACTACGCAAGCGATAGCGAATCACCGTCGCCGCCAACGCTGCACGATTACGGCCATACTTTTGATAAATGTACTGAATCACCTCTTCACGGCGCTGGTGTTCAAAATCGACATCGATATCGGGTGGCTCATCGCGTTCCTTCGACAAGAAGCGCTCAAACAAAACATCGATTTGATCTGGGTTCACCGCAGTAATTTGTAGGCAATAGCAAACCACCGAGTTCGCTGCCGAGCCTCGCCCTTGGTAGAGAATGCCGCGCTGTTGGGCAAAGCGCACAATATCGTGAATGGTCAAAAAGAAATATTCGTACTGCAGTTCGGCAATCAGTTGTAATTCTTTTTCGAGCTTAGCTGCGACATCGCTACGCAGCCCTTGCGGAAAGCGCTGCTTGGCACCGGCATACGCCAGTTCACGTAAGTAACTCGTGGCATTATGGCCGGTCGGCACTAACTCGGCAGGGTACTGATAACGCAGTTCGCTCAGACTAAACTGACAGCGTGCGGCTATCACCTGCGCCTCGCTCAGCCAGTCTTGGGGATAGCTACGTTGCAGTTGCGCCGCACTATGTAAGTAGTGTTCCGCATTCGGGCGCAAGTCTGCGCGTACATCGGCAACCGTTTTATTCTGCCGAATCGCGGTCAATACATCGTGCAAAGGCTGTCGTTCTGGGTCCGGATACAGCACCTCATCAGCTGCCACTACCGGTAAACCTGACACCGCTCGGTAGCGCTGATAGCTGCGAAAGCGTTGCGCGTCATCGGCGGCAAAGTGGCGTGCATAGGCAAGCCATAAGCGTTGCTGGAACATTGCCTGCAAGGTTTGCCAGTGGTCATCGAAAGCACGTTCATGCGCAGGGCGCCATAACGCTAAGCAGTGCGCTAACTCCGTTGTGAGGTCGCTAACGTACAGTTGATACTCACCTTTATTAGCACGACTGCGCGCCTTCGTGATCAACCGGCACAGCTGCGCGTAACCCTGACGGTTCTGCGCCAATAGAATCACTGTGCCAAGCTCAGGGATGCGAAAGTAGCTGCCGATCAAGAGCTGCAATGCGGTTGAGCGCTGCGCCAAATACGCTCGTACCACGCCCGCCATTGAACATTCATCGGTAATCGCCAAAGCTTGATAATGCAGCGCCAACGCACGCTCAATATATTCATGCGGATGCGCAGCGCCGACTAAAAAGCTGTAGTTGGTGACGCATTGTAATGCAACAGGCCGCCAGTTTTGTTCAGCTAAACCAGCCATGCAGATACCACGCCCCCTGACTGCGAAACACCCACCCCTGCCGCTGCTGAGCATCCAGTGCAATATAGTAGTCGCGATCAATGGCTTGCCCGTCCCACCAACCACTTTGGATACGCTCAGGTCCCCAATGCAATTGCCATTGCGCAATATCAATCGGTTCGGCGCTGGTCAGCAACCACAAAGGCCGAGGTAGTTGCGCTGGCGGTCCCGCCGGCTGCGTCGCCGTACGTGGCAGCCACTGCTGTGCGGCTTCCGGACGCCAGTCGGTCAATGCTTGCGCCTGCTGCAACGCACCTTCACCTAAACGTGCCTGTAACTTACCGAATAAGCTGCGCAAGGCATGTGTTTGCTGCGAACTCGGCACGTCAGCCGCGGTTGTTGGGCACCATTGCGCAGTCCGCGCTTGCCGCTCAGTAAAATCATCGGCGTGCAGACTTAACTCTAATGCCGGCGTGCTCAATTGCTGCCGTTCTAATTGCAACTGCACCAACTGCTGGACATCACGACTGCGCCACAACGGCAAAGCAAAAGCGACACGCACCCGCGTCGGTGCGCCCTCACGATGGTGCGCAAGTAACACAAAAGCATTCACACTGAGCTGACGACTTTGCAAAAAAGCCTCAAGTTGCTGTAATAAACGCCGTAACGGGAACACCAGTTGCTGCCAACTGGTTGCTTCGGTGAGCAAGTCGAGACGCTCGCGAAACTTGAGCGGCGGCTGAAAATACTGCTGTGGCGGGCACAGTTCGCCGCGTAATTCGGCAACATAGTTCACCATGTCACGTCCAAAACGCACGCCGAGTTCACTTACCGCTAAGCGGAGTAAATCGCCTAAGCGCTCTATACCGGCATCTTCTAGCTGCTGTCTCTGAGTCACAGGCAATAAGCTATAACGCAGCGGCAATTGCGCTAAAGCATTTTGTAGCTCTTGCGCATCGGTACTGAGGCAAGCGACGCCCGCTTGGGCAAGAATGCGCGCCGCTAAAGGACTATAACCCGCAGCGAGCTCGACCTGCACAGCTAACCGTCGTAACCGCCGTTGCAGCTGCCGCTGCACCCCTTGATAACCACCGTACAAACGTTGTAAATGCTGCACTTCTAGCAATAGCCCTTGCGGCGGATACAGCGCAATGTGCGCGATATCTTGATAGAGCCACTGGGCTAAGCGGCGTAATACCGCCCCTTCACGCTCGCGTTCATACGGGCGCTGATGAACGCCTGGTACTAAGGTACTCGCCGTAACCGCTGGCATACCCAATTGAATACCCGCAGCCTGTGCCGCAGCATTGGCCTGCACCACCTGAGGCCCGCGATTACCACGGTTAGCACAAATAATTTGTGGCTGTTGCTGTTGCTCCAAACTTTGCAAACTCAATTGCTCATCGAGCAACAACTGCGGCAGCGCCAAAAACCACCAGAACTTCGTTTGCTTCATGCCGACAACCGCCGCCGCTCAGGTAATAACTGTGTCACCGCACATGGCGCAGGAGGAAGCGGCCAGCCACCCCGGCGCTTGATCACGCGCACTTGCAACTGCTGTTGCCAATGGAGTTGTAAACGATTCACGTAAGCACGTGCTTCGGTTGTTGCTTGCCACGGCGTCAGTACAAAAGCTAACTGTTCATGTTGCGCAGCCGTTTGCTGTAGCCGCCGCACCGCATGGCTATCTAAGTCATCAAACCAAGCCACAACAGCACCCAACGCACGACTTTGTAACGCTTGTTCAAACGCCCACAATGCTTGTTTGGTATCTTGCTCATGCAGCCAAATCGGCGGACACTTTAACTGCTGATAAGCCAGCCCCGGCCAATAAGGCTGCGCCGGAGGGTTAATCCATAAACATGGCTGCGTCTGTGCACGCAACACCGGCAGCACCAAGGCTAGCTCACCTTGAAACGACTGCTGTACTTGTAGCTCGTGCACTGCTCCACGCAACCAACCACCGCCCAAGCGTCGATTCAGCTCAGGCCAACCACTGTCTTGTAACTGTTCCGGTGCAATTTGCTCAGCCGCAGTACGACCTTGCCAAAGCCACCCTTTGTGCACCAATTCTTGTAAGGGATGTGCCATAACAACCTCACCAATACTGTATATTTATACAGTATTAATCTAGCTGTTTTTTTCGCCTGCTGCAACATGCGGACAAAAAAAAGCGGCATTCGCCTAGGCTATGCCGCTTGCACTAAAATGGCCGTGAATAATTCGCTGAATACATCCATGTTTGAAGGTGAACTTTTATTAATCTATCGTTTCCCCGGCATTTTCTATCATGTCTGTAACTCTAAAGTTGAATGTTTTGCACGGTCCGTACTCAAGCCAAAGCCACGATTTTGCTGACGCTTCCTTGCTCACAATAAAATGACCTAACGTTTTATCATTTTCTTCGCGTAGTGCGATATCGACAATAATCTCTGCATCGCTCGATTTACTACTCCCGAGTGCAAATATTGCTCGTTGTAGACTACTGTCTTTCGGCAAATCGGCATGGCTTAAATCAGTCGGAACCTTGAAAATAACGGTGTAATAATTGTTGCTCCCGACTCCAATTTCGACGTCAAGCCAACTATTTTCTAAAACTCGATTTTCGCTAAACTCGCCTAAATCGAGGCACAGCGGCTGTGCTGAACAAGATAAGCAGCCTAGTAATAGAGCTAGGTATCGCATCATTTTATGTGCCTCTAAATTCAAAAAACACGGTTCAGAATGTGATCGGGGGTTTTTATGTCGTATCCTGTGTTTCACGTCATTAAACTACTTATTTGGCGTTTCTTTGGAACCTAAAGTACCCAACCAGACAAACAAAAATGCGAATGATGATTCTTTAAATAGATATGCATAATACCCCCAATGTTCGCCCCTTTTAAATATGTATCCTCCGGAATCAGCTATACCTGAAGCGAGGACCATGAAAATATCATAAAAAAATGGAAGTGATACCAGAAGCATCGTAACCCTAAAGGCAAACAAATACTTTTTATCTACATAGGCAACTAAACGATTTTTATTGCTCATCATTAATCTCTTCCCGTATTTCATTTTTGATGACCGTTTGTGTACCATCCGATGTAGCATCAATTCCATTTCTAACAGCAGGACCGCTGTCTAAAGCTCCGTTAGCAATTTTTGCCACGGTCCCGACTAGTTTCATACCTGTAAGTTGTAACGCAGCTTCTGTGGCTAGGCCCACGACTGGATCATCACTTTGAATTGAAGCTCCAACTTGCGCCAAGAATGATCCGGTTCCTGTTAAAGCTGCGACTTCAGGATGGCCAGCCAACAAAGCAACAACTGTCGCACCAGCAAGAGCATTAGACGTTGCGCTTAAATTTTCAGGTGAAGTAGAATTCGTGATCGCCTCTCGACCACTTTCAATAGAATCATCTATTTTCGATGTCGCGTGATCAGCAGAAGAAGACCCAAACATTTTAGCCCAAACATTAGCTTCCTCTGAAGATCTCCCCGTCGAGTCAACGAGGTTCAGCGGATCATTCCCCACATAAGCATACCAGTTCATGCCGTCTTGGTAGCCGATGGGGTCGGTTTGCATAAACCGGCCTAGCTTTGGATGGTAAACCCGTGCTTTGTAATAATAAAGCTCGGTGCCGGGAATAAGGATTTGTCCGGTGTAACGAAACCGCGCTCTGCTGCTATGCTTTGGATTGCCGTAAGCGTCATACTGGTGCGCCTGCAACAAGCTGCCGGTATGGGTCAGTCTGCCTATCGCATCGTAGCTCAACACCACCGTGGTGCTTGGGTCGTTGGCTTCTATCAATCGGTTATGCGCATCGTAAACATAGTTCCAGCCATCAAAGTTGGCTAAATTGCCCACTTGGGTGTACGACAGAATATCGAATGCGCTGTCGCTGGCGACCTCCGTGTACTGGTTCATCACATTGACTTTGTAAAACTCGGTCGCCAACGTCGGTACTTGGATTTGGTAATCGCTGTTGCTAACCGTGCGGCCTAGGTAAACGTAGCTGACATAGAATTCCGAACACCAACAATTTCGGTAACTTTAGTCTTCTTGCTTGTTATTGGGTAATATGATTTGTTTAGCTCGAACGTATATCGAATCCCCCGATTGCATCTCAATGCACAACTCTTCATATCCGTTGCTCAATTGTTTCATTTCTATCGAGTTAATCGATACGCTCTCACCCCACTCATCTTCTTGTGTTAAATTGAGACTGATGGGTTCACGGCAAACTATCCGCTCAGTTGTCAACAAGAGAGAGCGGACAACAAGATAACAAACTCTTTCACTCCAACTATATCTTATCTCGGTCAATGTCCAGTCATGCATAATCGATATCATCCGTTTCCAAGCTGCAAGTGAGCTTCTAGTGATTCAGTATGAACTAAAATATGTTGCTCGCCTGTGACTCGGTCGATATAAGCCCTGATAATAAAGCCCTGTCAAGACATCAGTAAAATAAAGCCCCACACAAGCGGGGCTTTGGATTCAAATTAACTTTACCACCAACCGGATAATTCATCCCCGATAATTTTGCCTCGTTCCTTGGGTGAAAGTGTATAAAACTTCTCTTCGTCGTCCTCAGTTTTAAGAAAAAGTTTATACATCGCCAAACAAACACCCAAATAAGATAAAAAAGCCAATTGAAATTGCTACGAAAAAGTTACTTTTTCAATAATAGTGCCATTCACACCAAAAATAGCAATAGGTAACAACCATACCTGATTTCATATAAACAAGTGCCATGTTAGTCTTTGATTGATTTTTTAACTGTAAAAGGACAATCTTCGCCGTAGTCAACATATAAAATCATATCAGAAAACAAATCACCGCTTATACTGAACCAACCATTTAACAAATCGTTTTCCTGATTCAAGGAAATCGGGAATACAAATAATTCTTTGTCATTTTTCCTATCCATTTTTACGATCCAAGCCTGTCGAAACTTACCATCCTTTAAGAACGGAGGCACATAAATATCTATTCTGTAGTTAGCTTCAATCAGCTCTATGCTTATGTTAAATCGCTCCCCATACTCCTTGCTATTTTCAATCATACTAGCCTCAGAATATGAGCACCCATTTTCACTTGCATAGCATGTGCTTAAACCAAAAACCGATAGAGCCAACACAAGAAATTCTCTCATTGATAGACCCTCAATAATACATAATCTGGGCTACGCGGTCTTAGGCTTTGCGGTAAACCTTCAAAAGATTTTATTTGACCAAAACTCCCAAATCTATAGTGCTCAGTAGCCGCCGATGGGATCGGTTTGTTTGAAGCGCCGAAAATTGAGATTGTCTTAATCGTTGTAAGTTCGAGTCTACAACAAAGCTGCTCTTCGCCGAATACGGAAAAACTAGGAACCATGATTTTTGTACGGTAAAAAGTCTGACGAATCTTTGCTAACAGCTTTGATGTAATTATTGAGTAATATTCTTTCGCTTTCAGAAATCTCTTTATAAGTTCCATGCGTTAAATCGAAGAGGCTATCATGAGTACCTGCAACCTCTCTAACAACAACTCCAGCTTGACTTCTTTCGACAAAGTAAAACACATACTCGACACTCGTCGCTCTTCGTTTGATGGGCTGAAAGTCGTCGGTCAATATACTTAAATATTTAGTTGGTACAGAAGTTTTCGTTGAGTGAACAGACAGAATATAGTCATGCTTTAACTCTTCTAAGGGCGCAGGAAAAGGACTATGTGACCAGAAGCCTTTGTAATAGATTTCAACGGTTTCCAGCTCAGAGCTTGATGTAATAGCTAAGCTCAGCACAATCACTGCTAATAAGTTAATCACAAACCTCTCCTTCTGAGTGACTCGGCCTGCATGATGGTCCAGTTACTCGCTGAGTCTTAAACTTTATTTCCCGGTGAATCGACCGGCGCCCTTCACCTGTTTGCACATTTATCTCGTTCTCTCTACGAATTGTCTCCGCACCCTCTGCTCACGAAGACATATCTATTCCCTTGCGCTGGTTTTCAACATGGATTAATTCATGAGCGAAGCCAGTTGCAGGACTTTGCGTCCCTCCATCGAAAATAAAACCTGTATTTGGATCAAACTGAATTTTAGCATTATGTTCTCTCGAAGCTGGTGTCATAATTGTCTCATTGCCCAAAGAAATTTCGATTACGGGTGTTTTTGAACTTTCAGCATTTGTAAACAATTTTGCTGCAACAGAGGACTTTTTTGTCAAATAATCCCTTGCAACTTTGTATTGTTGTTCAGCTTCTTTATCAGCGAATACTACTGATGTGCCTGTCGGATCTGTTCCATTAACTGGATCATTCCCCACATAAGCATACCAGTTCATACCGTCTTGGTAGCCGATGGGGTCGGTTTGCATAAACCGGCCTAGCTTTGGATGGTAAACCCGTGCTTTGTAATAATAAAGCTCTGTGCCCGGAATAAGGATTTGCCCGGTGTAACGAAACCGCGCGCTGCTGCTGTGCTTTGGATTGCCGTAAGCGTCATACTGATGCGCCTGCAACAAGCTGCCGGTGTGGGTCAATCGGCCTATCGCATCGTAGCTCAACACCACCGTGGTGCTTGGGCCGTTGGCTTCTATCAATCGGTTATGCGCATCGTAAACATAGTTCCAGCCATCATAGTTGGCTAAATTACCCACCTGGGTGTACGACAGAATATCAAATGCGCTGTCGCTGGCGACCTCCGTGTACTGGTTCATCACGTTGACTTTGTAAAACTCGGTCGCCAACGTCGGTACTTGGATTTGGTAGTCGCTGTTGCTAACCGAACGCTCTCGAGTACTAAACTGAGTGTTGTAGTTATTGGTTGAGTCTAGGGTTCCCCCATCGTGACTCTAGTTGATAAAGGCTCACGGCCGAGTTCGTTTAATCGTATTTCCATAACCAAACCGCACTTATCATAGAAAACCATAACCTTTGATTCGTTAAAATGCTCTTTGCCAACTGAAAATAAGACTAATTTGTTGTTCTCGTGATTTTCTATTTTTAAGGGTATCAAAGTAAAAGATTGAGACGATTCTTTATCCTCTATTTCGAATGACGCACCATTGAGCTTATAACCGTCTATTTTAGACTGAAGGAAGATGTATATGCCGTAGTCTTCCTCTCTCTCAAAAAGATATATTTTGATTCCATCTTTATATTTCAAAAGATTGTCTCTGAGCATTTTATTATCATATGCACATGAGCTAGCGTTAACGTCAGATACAAAGGCAAAGAGGAAAATTAAAAACAAATGAAAAATGAGTTTTAACATTTATACACCATGCACATAATATGGTCAGGGTTGAGTACTCTTTTACTTTTAGATAAATATCGGAATGCGACTCTGCTTTCGGAATTTGAACCATAGCGATAAGCTGGGACCTTTCCAGTAAAATCCATCTGATCCTCCAAACCTGCACTGTGTAACGATTCGTGTCCGACTGCAAAAGGCGTTAAGGGACCACCAAACTGAAAATGTGTGACGTCTACGGTTAATACTTTTCCACCCCTTTTGTCCACGTTAGCGAAATATCCTGTCATTACTGATGCCTTCCCAACATGAGCCACATATCCCTCAGAGCCATCATCGCGTAAAGCCACTGCCCCCGAATCTAACTTATCTGCTATAGACCTTAAATCAGATGCATCATACCCGCTCGCATTAGTTGTACCATTATCAAGTGCAGCAGCCTCTTTACGCATAGAGGTTGCAGTGCGTGACATTTCGCTTGCTGCCTCCTTCTGTGCAGCATCAAAAGCAGCCCAATCCTCATCTGACCAGCCTTTACCACGACCATACATACCAGTGGGATCTGTCCCATTAACCGGGTCATTCCCCACATAAGCATACCAGTTCATGCCGTCTTGGTAACCGATGGGGTCGGTTTGCATAAACCGGCCTAACTTTGGATGGTAAACCCGTGCTTTGTAATAATAAAGCTCGGTGCCCGGAATAAGGATTTGTCCGGTGTAACGAAACCGCGCGCTGCTGCTGTGCTTTGGATTGCCGTAAGCGTCGTACTGATGCGCCTGCAACAAGCTGCCGGTGCGGGTCATCTCGGCGATGATGCTACTACGCTCATCGGCCAGCAAGTAACGGCGGGCGCTGGTGCCAGCGCCTTCGTAACGTATTATTGGGTCATCGTCACCCAGTCCATGCACATAGCGTCGTAACAAGCTGCCGGCACTGTTGTATTCCGCCACCAGTTCATTGCCATCGTACAAGTAGTCGATAACCTGACCGTTGTGTACAGTGCGCGTCAGTCGGCCTATCGCATCGTAGCTCAACACCACCGTGGTGCTCGGGCCGTTGGCTTCTATCAATCGGTTATGCGCATCGTAAACATAGTTCCAGCCATCAAAGTTGGCTAAATTGCCCACTTGGGTGTAGTACAGCAAGTCGAATGCGCTGTCGCTGGCGACCTCCGTGTACTGGTTCATCACGTTGACTTTGTAAAACTCGGTCGCCAACGTCGGTACTTGGATTTGGTAGTCGCTGTTGCTAACCGTGCCGGCTATGTAAAACTTGGCTGACTTTGAATACTGTGCTTTCTCAAGAAAGCTCAGTGTAACTAACGCTCGCACAACTGTATGTCTGGCTTATCAAAGTTTTCCCAATTCCACCGTTTAATAAGCTTGTGCGAATAATGCCGCCTTCGCGTAAAACTTAACATCGCTAGTTTCGGAAGCGACAAAAGCGGAGACAAATCACCATCTTTGATAACCGTACTCCCGGAAAAGGAGACCGCCTTCAAGCTTCTTACGCTTGCCAACGGGGCTATCGTTGATATTTCTCCGCAGTCGCTAAACACAAAAATTTCCAATCTCTCAAGTTCGACCACAAAATCAATTGTGAGAAGCCCTTTACATCCATTCAACGCAAGCCACGTTAACCTCTTGCTGGACGCTAAAGAATCAAAGTCTTTAATCCTTGGACAATTAATTAACTCTAACTTCTCTAGGGATGGCAAACTTTTAATCCAGCTCAGATTATCAATTGTACTGTTACCAATAGTAAGTGTTCTTACTTTTTTGAGAGATTCCAACCTATTTAATTCAATTCCCTTTAGGCTATTTAAATACAAGTAATCTAAATCAGCACAATCGAGAATACTTGCGGCCCCCATCCACCACTCTAAAAAACAGTATTGAAGACTATGAAGTTTGGTAAAATCCATCTCTTCTCTGCAGGTTGCGCTAATACTTAAATATTGAAGGTCAGTTAGGTTTTCTATATTGCGTAGACCACGAACCTTACCTGCAATGATTTTTATACACCTTAAGTTAGGCAATTCACCAAGAAAGCTTAAGTCCTCACCTTCCCATCCCAAAGAGTAGTTCAGATAAAGTAAATCGACTTTTTCACGTATTAAAATATCTGCGAATCCATTTTCCCATGAGCCTTTTATGATAGCTGCCCTTCGCCCCTCAGGTAGTCCAACAAAGTCACCTGAATTCTTAATAATATTTACTCCGTTATTAAGTATAAACCGTGTCAAAATGGGGCCTCTTTCTTAATTATCTTTTGTTACTGAACCACCATCATTATTTTCGATAGATAACAAGGTAGTCGAGATCATAACTGGGGGCTTACCATTTGTCGAAGCTAGGAATAATATTTCCCGATAATTATGGGCATAATAAACACCGTAGCAAATACTATGTAACCAGCAATCAGTAAGCGCCGACAAACATCTCCTAACTTAATTAAATCTTTGTTATCTAACCTTTGATAATTCCTTTTAATTAAAAACCCAATAAATTTACCTGAGTTTGAAACTGAATTGTTCTTAATCATTCCAATCTCACCAAGCTCTTTATATACATCAGGATGACTAAGCTTGAGAAGCTTTACCATCTTTCTAAAATAAACCATATATAAAACTGTTATTGGAAGTAACGAGAGTGAAATTAGTTGCCAAATTAATGTTAAATTCTCTGTTGAATACATATCTATCAATCCTAATCGAAGCTCGTTGTTTTAATACCAGCAGCTTCTGAGGTAATGCTCACACCACCGACGACCCCTACGTGTAAGGTTAACCCAAATGAAGGCGTCCATTGAACAGTGAGCCCTCCACCTACTCCAGCTCCACCGACGACTGTCGTCGACGTTACTAAACCAGTGGGGTTTTCATTCGGCTTTATCAAACTAAGATTAAGAGTGCCGCTAGCTCTCGCACCAAAAGCAGTGCTCGTTAAACCCGCGGAAAAATCTATTCCTTCACCCTTAATAGTTGATGAATCTACTGTTGCAGTGGCCCTTACGCCTAACCCGACGCCAGCAGCTCCACTCGCCGAAACACTGAGTCTACTATCTAACTCATTTACAGCTAGAGCTGTAGCTTCGACTAAACCATCACCAGCTTCTGTAGCTTCTATGGAGTTTTCAAACCCAAACATTTTAGCCCAAACATTAGCTTCCTCTGAAGATCTCCCCGTCGGGTCAACGAGGTTCAGCGGGTCATTCCCCGCATAAGCATACCAGTTCATGCCGTCTTGGTAGCCGATGGGGTCGGTTTGCATAAAACGGCCTAGCTTTGGATGGTAAACCCGTGCTTTGTAATAATAAAGCTCTGTGCCCGGAATAAGGATTTGCCCGGTGTAACGAAACCGCGCGCTGCTGCTGTGCTTTGGATTGCCGTAAGCGTCGTACTGGTGCGCCTGCAACAAGCTGCCGGTGCGGGTCATCTCGGCGATGATGCTACCGCGCTCATCGGCCAGTAGATAACGTCGGGCGCAACGCTTAATAAGCAGCTTGAGCATGCACCAGCAATTTACGTATGATGGCGTTATTCATAATAAAAATGGACAAGTTCATGCTGACGCTGCTTTTGGCACCTTTTCGGGTTCTGATTAATTTTACTTTTGGTGCGCTTGCTACGGCGATCATTGGCTTACTGGTGATTGTGGTGGGGTTGCCCAAGTTGATTTTACCGATACCGGTGGTGCAGCGGGGCTTATCGACGGTGGCGAACGCGTTGTTTCGGGTTTGGGGATACGCGATGTCGATGATGTTTCGGTTGACGCAACCGATGCACTGGCATATTCAGGGAGACGCACAATTGCATCGCGATCGGTGGTACATGATTTTATGTAACCACCGTAGTTGGGTGGATATTTTGGTGTTGATGCACTTAGCGTCGCGCAACATGCCGATGCCACGATTCTTCCTCAAGCAGCAACTGTTTTGGGTGCCGATTATTGGGCTCGGATGCTGGACGCTCGATATGCCGTTTATGAAGCGCTACAGTCGCGAGCAAATTGCACGCAAACCTCATTTGCAGGGACGTGACATTGCCACCACACAGAAAAAATGTGCGAAGTTTCGGCATATTCCAACGACCGTGATTAATTTCTGTGAGGGTACGCGATTCACGCCTGAAAAACACCGCCGCAAACAGAGTGCATTCAAGCATCTGTTACCGCCTAAGGCCGGTGGGACGGCGTTTACACTACAAACCATGGGCAATCAGTTTGACGCTATTTTGGACATCACTATTGTCTACCCAAGCGATAAACGCCCAGCGGTGTGGTTGTTGTTAAGTGGTCAGTTGCGCGATATCTACGTAAACGTTGAAACGATTCCGATGCAGCCGGAACTGATTGGCGATTACTTTAACGATGAGCGTTTCAAAACGCACTTCCAGCACTGGCTGAACCAGCGCTGGGAGCACAAAGATAAGGTGATTGGCGAGCTTACTTCTCGAGCAAATAGCCAGCCGCGGCAATAAAGTCGTCGGCGAAGTTACTGCTGTCGGCAAAGCCTTGGGTCAACAAACGGTACTTGCCATTGATAATGAACGTTGGTGTTGAGTTGACGCCGTAGTTAGAGGCCTCGCGGTCCATTTTGTTGGCCATGCCGCGCACCGCAAAGCTGTTGATCATCTTTTTAAAGTCTTCTTCCGCAACGCCATTGGTTGCGAAAATTGCAGCGAAATCTTCCATGCTGCCAATCATGTTGCCTTGCGCAAAGTTGCGCTGAAAAATGGCCGCCGAGATCTCTTTTTCTTTATCAAGCTGCTGCGCCAATGCCCAGGCTTGGTTCATCATTGGCCCTTGGCCTTTGTAATTGATAAACGACACATGTTGTTTCTCAAAAGCTTCTGGGTATTGCTCAGCCATCGCTTGGGCAATTGGCTCGAAGCGGTAACACGCACCACAATAAAATGAGAAAAACTCAGTGATTTGTGGCTTGTCGGTGCCTTCTTCAGCGATCACTTCGTAGTGCACGCCTTCTTCGAACTGCTGGGCAGCCACTGGGAACATCATTAACGCCGCGAGGGCAAACAACCACTTTTTCATGTTCTGCTTCCTGTTTAGCAAATCAGTAATTAAAATTCGGACGTAACTCTAACGGAGCTTCTTGCATGGCTGCAAGTTGTTCTTTCAAGGTCAACACTTGTTGCTCCCAATAGCGCTGCTCCGCAAACCACGGAAACGCGCGCTGAAATGCGCTGTCTTGCCAGCGCCGCGCTAACCATGCCATGTAGTGTAGGATACGAAATCCGCGCAAGGGTTCAATCAAAACCGTCTCATTGGTATCGAATTCACAAAATTCCTCGTAGCCGCTAACCAACGCATCGAGCTGCAACAAGCGTTGTTGCCGGTCATCTCCCGCTAACAACATCCACATATCTTGAATTGCAGGTCCAGTCATCGCGTCGTCGAAGTCGACAAAGGTCAGCTCATCGTCACGTAACAGCAGATTGCCCAAATGACAGTCGCCGTGCAAACGCTGCTGCGCAAAGCGACTTAAATCTACAGCCAATAGTTGTTCACTAAGAGGCTCCGCTATGGCCCAGAAAGCCTGTTGCAGGTTGTCTGGCAACAGCGGCGTTTGCTTGAGCGTGGCCAACGACTCACTAACCAGCCAGTCGGCACGTAATTGCTGTCGATGTTTGAACTCACCTTGTTGTGCCACCGCATGCAATCGGCCAATTTGCCGCCCGATGCGCTCTAACTGGTCAAGGTCGCCAGGCTCGACCGCACGTCCGCCGACACTCGGAAACACGCTGAAGCGATACCCGTCATAGTGATGCAGGGTTTCACCCGCAAGCGCTAGCGGTGCAACGGCAGGAACTTCCTCAGCCTGCAGTTCTGCAGTAAAGCTATGTTCTTCAAGGATCTGCGCGTCAGACCAACGCGCAGGGCGGTAAAACTTCGCCACGTAGCGCTGCCGATCGTCCGTCATAAATTGGTACACGCGGTTTTCGTAACTATTTAACGCGAGTAAGCCAGAGCTTGGATCAACGCCAACACTCGCAAGCGCGTTGGCGATAAGGTCCGGGGTGAGGCCAGTGAAGCTAAAGTCACTGGCCGCTGTCGTCGAGTTACTCATAGAGGAAACTGGTTTCGTGTTGTTCAGTCACGCTACCATCAGTGCTACTCACCACAAAACGAATATCGTGTACACGTTGCGTCACTTCATCAGGATACACCGCCAAAGTCACCGGCACTGTGGCCACTGCACCGCCATCAATAGTCAGCTCGGTGGTGCCCATAAGCTCGGTTTGCTCGAACCCTTCGGCGCGAATGGTAAAGGTTTGCGGTAGTTGCGATTTGTTCAAAATTTTCAGCGTGTAAACGTTCTGAACCCAGCCTTCCATGCTAATGCTGTAGAGTTGATTGCGGTCGCGCAAGACGTCGACTTCCAATGGCTTGCGCGTCGAGATATCCCAAATCAACAATGCAGTCATGGCGATCATGACGACAAAATAGCCAACCGCTTTAAAGCGGAGTTTGTGGGTTTTGCCGCCCTCAAGGTTGCGCTCGGTGGTAAAGCGAATCAGCCCCCGCGGGTAATTCATTTTATCCATCACGTCGTTACAGGCATCGACGCAAGCGCCACAGTTAATACACTCGTACTGCAGACCGTTGCGAATATCGATACCAGTCGGGCAGACCTGCACGCACATATTGCAGTCGATACAGTCGCCAAGACCTTTCTCTTTGTGGTCGGTCTTTTTCGAGCGCGGTCCACGTGGTTCTCCACGGCCTGGATCGTAGGATACCGTGACCGTATCTTTGTCGAACATGGCAGATTGGAAACGCGCATACGGACACATGTGGGTACACATGATTTCGCGCATCCAACCGGCGTTGCCATAGGTACAGAAAGTAAAGAAGAAGACCGAGAACATGGCCCAGAAGCCAGCGTTAAAAGTCCAAAATTCAGTGAAAAGATCGCGAATGTCGGTGAAATAGCCGACAAAGGTCATGGCTGTTAACAGAGCGACGATAATCCATGAGGTATGCTTAGCCGTTTTGCGCCAGAATTTGTCGAAATCCCAAGGGCGCTTATCTAACGCTATGCGTTTGTTACGCGGACCTTCGAACTTCTTCTCGAACCACATAAAAATGAACGTCCACGTGGTTTGTGGACACATAAAGCCGCACCAGACACGACCGTACAATGTGGTGACAAAGAACAGAGCAAAGGCGGCGACAATCGAAATCCATGCGAGAATAGTCAAATCTTGCGGCCACAACGTCATGCCGAAAATACGAAAGCGTTGATTGCCAATGTCGAGTAGCACCGCTTGGTCACCATTCCACGTCAACCACGGAATTGCCGCAAATACGAAGAGTAGGAGAAAGCCGAACGAGCGGCGAAAGTACTCTAAAGTACCTTTCACATCGCGCACATAAATACGGTTACGTGGTGAGTAATCGTTGCTGCCTTTATCGGGGTTCGGCCGCTGGATCTTAACCTGATCCGCCGCCAAGACTTTAACCTTCTGTTCCATAACCGTACGTCGCCCTCAGCTATTTCCACAATTTCTAAAGGGATTATACGCTTCTTTTTTGACAAATATCAGTGCGCTAGATCAATCAATCTGTGCATTCTACTTGCCATTTTCTGGTAGTAGTGCCATCGCCGCATGTAGCAGCACATTGGCACCATTTTCCACATCGTGCCAATGTGACCATTCATCCGGCGCGTGGCTAACACCATTGACCGAAGGAATGAAAATCAGCCCAGCTTCGGTAATTTCCGACAAAAATTGGGTATCGTGACCAGCACCGCTCGGCATCCGTAAATAGCTGTAACCCATCTGTTTCACTTGTGCCTCAATTTGATCGGTTAAGGCTTTCGAGCAAGGCTTCGGCGGCAACCAACTCGACTGCTCGTACTCAAACATCAGTCGGTGTTTACGGGCAATCGCCGACAAGGTTTTGCGACAAGCGTTTGCGACTTCCTGCATCACTGCTTCGTCCATATCGCGACCAACAATGGTGAAAATGGCTTCACCGGGCACCGTATGCGGATAACCAGGCTTCAGTTCGACTTTACCCACGGTAATACGGGTTTTATCGGTGCCGTTCTCGGCAATGATGCGCTCAATTTCATGCGCAAAGTCGGCGAGCCCCATAAATGCGTCACTGCGCATGTCCATGGGTGCCGTGCCCGCATGGTCGGCTTTACCTTTAAGATGCACTATCCATTTGAAGACTCCCGAAATGCCATCGACCACACCGATTTGCAGGTTTTCTTGGAACAACACCGGCCCCTGCTCAATATGCAGTTCTAAATAAGCTTTTAACTGTTCGGGACGCCACGCCGCATCCAGCGCATCCATGGCGTTGAAACCTTGCGCTGCCATGGCGTCTTTCAAATACACGCCGTCGGCATCGTGCGCCGACAGCACCCAATCCGGGTTAAGTTTGCCGGCCATCGCTTGGGCGCCAAACATGCCACCAAAGCGGCCTTCCTCTTCGGCTGTGGCGACTCCCCACACCGGCGTATCGGTCTTCACATTATGGTCATCCATGGTCTGCAGCACTTCTAGCGCCGCCATCACGCCGAGCGACCCGTCAAAAATACCTCCCGCAGGCACTGAATCAATATGCGAGCCCATTAAAATGGCAGGTTTATTCAGTTCACCACGGCCAAAGAACACGTTACCCGCACCATCCATAAAAGTGTCGTAGCCTGCCGCTTGCGCTTGCTCCTGCAACCAACGTCGCGCCTGCATATCGGCATCGCTAAAACCCGGCCGATAAATGCCGCGGTCGTGTTCGTTGTAGCCGATTTTTGAAAGTTCGATGAGGTTTGCTTTGAGGCGTTCGCAATTGATCTGCATGAGACTCCTTTGGGCGTTATTCGTTATTCGTTATTCGTTATTCGTTATTCGTTATTCGTAAGGGAAAGCTTAGTTACTCGCTTTTCATTGGGCAAGGTGGATGCGGTCATTGTATCTTTTGTGCTTTAAGCGTTAACTCAAAGCCACAAGCATGAGCATACTTGATTAGAGTTGACCAGCTTGGGTTAGAATTGCCTTTTTCCAAGCGACTGACATTACTTTTTTGCGTGTGCATTTTGTCAGCGACCTGCTCTTGAGTCAGTCCCGCTTTTGTTCGCATAGTGAGCAACTGATCAATGAGATTGAATTCACTCTCAAGCTTGTCGTATTCGCTCTTTACATCAGCATTCTGCAAAGCACGCTGTTTTAGTTTGTGAATGCTCATAATTTTTGCACCTCTCTCTGCCTTTCTCGAGCTAAGTTGAGCTCATTTTTAGGCGTCCTTTTAGATTTTTTCACGAACACGTGTAACACATGAATGTGCTTACCTTTCAAGTAACAAAATAAGCCTCTACCAATGCCTTCCTGGGCTTTCGCCCGGATTTCAAATAATCCGTCGCCCATTGACTCAGTATGAGGCGGGCCAAGATTTGCTCCATGCTTTTCCATTAGCTCTATCAGCTTAATCATACGAGCTTGTATTTTTGGTGGCATATCGAGTATTTGGTCCTCAACGCCATCATAAAAATCAATTTTCCAGCTCATGGGCTCCCTCCACCCGAGTTATCATAAATGATAACCTCTATTAACTCGATTGTCTATTTTCTATCTCTTAAATAGTGGCTCTATGCAAATAAATGGAGGGGACGAATGGTTTTAACTCGTAGCAGAACTACGGGCTACCCGCCGTATCGAGTAACGAATAACGAGTAACGAATAACCAAAAAAAAGCCCGGCGTGTAGCCGGGCTAAAGGGGTTATAACAACCAGATCTCAGGGAAGTCGATGGGTAATCTACCGTACGACTGTGACAAACATGTGACGTTTGCCGAATATTTTTTAACCGATTCGGCGGGCGGTTGCGGCAGCATTCAGCACGGCTGCCATTTTGATTGAATGTTGAATCACTTGTGCTGAAATATTGTGTTTCAACAACACACCGACGTGCGAGTCGATGCACATACCACAGCCGTTTAGTGCAGAAACGGCGAGTGAGTATAATTCGAAATCTGCTTTATCTACGCCTGGGTTCGCCATGCCGTTCATGCGCAAGCCTGCTGGCATTTTGCTGAACTGTTTGTCGCTGCTCAGGTGCAAAAAGCGATAATAGACGTTGTTCATGGCCATTAAAGTGGCAGCTAATTTGGCTGCGCCAACAACGTTTTCTTCAATTTTACCTTCCGCTTCAGCGGTTACTGCTGCGGTCAGTTCATCGTCGCCAATTGAATACACAAGTGACAACGCAGTACCGTAAAACTGGGTCGGGGTCATACCAGAGGTCTCAACATTGCCGAAGATGCTCGACAAGTTCAGTTTGGTATCTTTACCGTGTTCGCCCAAGCCTTGTTTGTAATCTGCAATGCTCATAAATTCCTCGGTTCAAAATTCTGGTAAAAAAAGTGCCGCCGAAGCGGCACTCAAAGTGACATCATTCAATGTGGGGGAAATGATGTCGCTTACAGGGTATCGCCACCGACTGCGCGGTTACATGGGCACAGTTCGTCAGTTTGTAAGCCGTCCAAAATACGCAGGATTTCTGCTGGGTTACGACCTACGTTCAAGTTGTTGACTGACACGTGTTGAATTACGCCGTGTGGGTCGACAACGAAAGTTGCGCGCAGGGCAACGTTTTCTGCTTTGTCACGTACACCTAAACCGTCTACCAATGAACCGTTGTCAGCGAATGAGTACTGGTTCAAGCTTTTCAGGTCTGGGTGCTCACGACGCCATGCCAATTTCACGAATTCGTTATCTGTGCTGCCGCCTAATACGACTGCGTCGCGGTCAGCGAATTCTTCGTTCAATTTCGCGAACTCAACGATTTCAGTTGGGCATACGAATGTGAAATCTTTCGGATAAAAGAAGATGATTTTCCACTTACCAGCAAAGCTTTCGTTGGTGATGGTTTCAAACGCGCTTTCACCATTTTCTTCCGGCATGTTGAAGCCTGGCTTCGCCGCTACTACAGAAAACTCTGGTAATTTATCGCCTACTGTTAACATAAACTCTCTCCTCATTAAGGTTTAACTGTGGAGGCTTCGTCGGTGCCTCCGCGGTACGAAAAGCATGATAGGGGGTTCGGTTGATTTGTGAAAACGAATAAAACGGATTATAGTAATCGGAAAATGTGATTAAACCTTTTCTGGGTGTGGAGATGTGATGAGTAAGCTACCTAGCCTCAAAAATTTAAGTTATCTACTTGCGTTGCACGAGCATCAGAACTTTAACCGCGCGGCACAGGCCTGTCATGTGAGTCAGTCGACCTTGAGCAGCGGCATCCAAAATCTGGAAGAGCAACTGGGGTGCCAGCTCATTGAACGCGACCATAAGTCCTTCTTGTTCACCGGCATTGGCGAAGAAATTGTACAACAGGCACGCAGCATCATTACCGAAACCGAAGACCTGTTGCACTTTGCGCAAAGCCAAGGCAAAACCATGGAAGGCCCACTGCGCTTGGGCTGCATTCCAACAATTGCACCCTTTCTGTTGGGCGACTTGAGTAAAGTCGTAAAAAAACAACATCCAAACTTGCACTTACAAATCCGTGAAGACACCACAGCTTCATTACTCAACTTATTACGTAACGGCGATTTAGATGTATTGATACTGGCATTACCAATGGATTTGCAAGGTAACCAGAGTTACTTGCTTGGCAAAGACCCTTTTAAATTAGTGATGCATAAGTCCTTAGCAGAAAATTTAAGTGAACCTGTTGAATACAACGCACTGCCTGATCAATCGATCTTTTTGCTGGAAAAAGAGCATTGCCTCACTGGACACGCTGTATCGGCTTGCGAACTTGCCGATTCAAGCAAAATCAATCCGTTTACCGCCACTAGCCTTCATAGCTTGGTGCAAATGGCAGACGCTGGCCTCGGCGCGACCTTTATTCCACAAATGGCTGTTGACCGTGGCATTCTTAATGGGACTGATCTGGTGGCCTTGCAACCGAAAGGGCAGCAAGCGGCTCGCGATATCGGCTTAGTCTATCGCCCAACCACGAACCGCCGGCAGACGTTCCGCAAACTGGCAGAAATAATCGCTAATTTGTTACCTGAACGCACGTTGCAGTAAGTAAGTCGCAAAAAAGTCATCCAAATCCAAGTTTTGACTATATTAAGTAGACATTTTTCACAAGGAGCACTGATATGTTGCACCACACTTTGAAAATCTCTTTCGTTGCCGCCGCCTGCGGTTTGGCTTTCGCTGCCACTGCGAACGCTGAAGAAGTCACCACTGAGCGTCACAAAGCTGAAATCACCACCGTTGCCGAAGGGCTTAACTTTCCATGGGGCCTCGCCTTTTTACCGAATGGCGACGCCTTAATCACCGAAAAGTCGGGTACTTTACGCCGTGTCACTATGGCTGGCGAAGTCGGTGATGCCATTAGCGGTGTCCCAGATGTGGTTTATAAGAGCCAAGGTGGTTTGCTCGACGTTGCGCTCGATCCAAATTTTGCGGACAACCAATGGGTCTATTTAAGCTATTCAGAAGCTGATCCGGAAGGTGGTGACGGCAATAGCACCGCCGTTGCCCGCGGTAAACTTGAGGGCGACGCGCTCACCAATGTTAAAGTCATTTTCCGTGGTGCACCCAAATATGAGAGCGGAGCGCACTTTGGTTCGCGTCTCGTATTCTCGCCAGAGGGCTATTTGTTTGTCACGCTAGGCGACCGTTATTCCGCCATGGATGATGCGCAAACCCTTGATAACCATCACGGTAAAGTGGTGCGCATTTGGCCTGACGGTTCGGTGCCAGAAGACAACCCTTTTGTCGGTCAAGCTGATGCACTGCCCGAAATTTGGTCTTATGGCCATCGCAATGTGCAAGGCGCGGCAATTCATCCTGAAACCGGAAAATTGTGGACCGTTGAGCATGGCCCAAAAGGTGGCGATGAAATCAATATTCCTGAGGCTGGTGCTAACTACGGCTGGCCGGTAGCCACCTACGGCGTTGATTACGACGGTAGTATCATCAGCGACAAAACCCATGTTGAAGGTACAGTGCAACCGCACTACTACTGGGTTCCTTCGATTGCGACATCGAACATGATTTTCTATACCGGCGACCAATTTCCAGCTTGGCAGGGCGATGTTTTCGTCGGCGCGCTGCGCGGTACACATGTTGCACGTCTCGATTTGCACGGCGATCGTGTCATGCATGAAGAGCCGCTTTTCAAAGACGCCATTGGCCAACGGGTTCGGGACATCGAACAAGGTCCTGACGGTGCTATCTATGTGGTCATTGACGATCGCAATGGTAGCTTAATTCGCATCAGCAACGCCGACGATTAAGCCTATGTTACTCCCATCGCAGTTGGCGCTTGCCGTCATGGCAAGCGTCAGTATGGACGCTAATGTTGAACGCATTGAAATCACCGCGACACGAGATGTCGCGGCACGTTCGACTCCCGCCGCAGTCACTAACCTCGACACCGATGCACAATTACCCGGGCCACGGATTGATGCCGCAGAATTACTCGCGGGTATCGCCGGAGTCCAGAGCGATTCGCGTGCCAACTATGCACAAGACACGCGTATCACCTTGCGCGGTTTCGGTGCGCGCTCAGCCTTTGGAGTGCGCGGTGTGTTGTTGCGCCTCGATGGCGTGCCGTTGAGCATGCCTGACGGACAAGCGCAAACCTCAAGTATTTTGCTGGATGAAGCTGATAATGTGCAGGTGATCCGCGGACCTTTGGCAGCTATTTACGGCAATGCCGCCGGCGGTGTCATTCACTGGCGCAGCCGCACTCCTAGCCAGACCGCAACAACAATCGATCTGATCGGTGGCGCCAATGACTTACGTCGTGCCTTTGTGCAACAAGATTGGGTCGCTAGCGATCAAGCGCTACGTTTCGCTGCAGCGACTTTCAATACTGATGGTCCACGGCCGCATAACAGTGCTGAGCGCCATCAAGTGGCCGCACGCTGGTACTCGCAGCTAACAACAGAGACGCGGTTGGTGGTGCGTTTTGATAATAACAATGCACCGCTGCTACAAGATCCCAGCTCGTTAACACCGGCAGCGTGGCGTGAAAATCCCACGCAAACCGTAGAACGGGCAGTGACTTTCAACACCCGTAAGCGAATTCATCATCAGCAAGCGTCGGCAAGTCTTGAGCATCAACTCGACAACGGTTCTGTTGACGTGACTGCGTGGCGCGGCTGGCGCGATGTTGAGCAATATTTGCCATTTCCGGGCGGCGATTTGAATGGCGATGGTGCGGTGATTGATTTGCGCCGTGATTTCACCGGCCTCGATGCTAACTACCATGTTGCGCTCACCCAACTGCCTGAGGTCACGTTCAGCTCAGGCCTGCAGCTCGCAGAACAAAATGATCGCCGCTTCGGCTACGTTAATGACTTTGGCGAACGGGGCGAGGTGCGTCGTAATGATGACGGGCAAGTGCAAACCCAATCAGCTTATGGCCTCGTGCAATGGCAGCTGGATGATCAATGGCAGTTGCTGAGTGGCGCGCGCTATCAACGCAGCGAGTTTGCCGTCGACGACTATTTCGTGATTCCTGAGAACCCAGACGACAGTGGTGCTGCCACTATGCAGCAGTGGAGCTGGATGCTCGGCATCAGTTATGCACTGAACGACACTTGGTCGCTTTATGCTAGCCGTGGCAATGGTTTTGAAACGCCGACCTTAACTGAGCTTGCTTATCGCAATGACGGTACCGGCTTAAATACCGACCTTGGCCCAGCGACCAACCAGCAGTGGGAGTTCGGGGCGAAATGGCAACTCGCGCAATGGCAGGGCGAATTGACTTACTTTCACATCGATACGGCAAATGAGATCGTCGTCGATCAGAACAATGATGGGCGTACGACCTACGTCAATGCCGAGCAAACGGCGCGCCGAGGGGTTGAATTTGCCTTTCAAGGAGAGCTAAGTGAACAATGGCTCTCGCGTTTCAGCGCCACCTACACCGATGCGACCTACAGTAATGACGCTCGTTTGCCGGGGGTTGCGAAACAACAAGCGTATTGGCAACTGCAGTGGCTACCAAGCGCTCAGCAGCGGGTGCAGTTGGTGAGTGAATATCGCGGTGAGGTTGCCGCAAACGATGCCAATGAAGTGTTTGCGCCCTCGCATGTGCTGTGGCACCTTGCGTGGCAACAACAACTGCAATGGGAGCAATGGCAAATCGCTCCTTGGCTCAAAATCCACAACCTCACCGATCGTGATTACGTCGGCTCGGTTGTGGTGAATCAGGGGAGTGGCCGCGCCTTCGAACCAGGTGTCGGGCGCGAACTACAAGCAGGCGTGCGTTTTAACTTAGCTTGGTAAGCAATTCGCGCGCGACTTTCTCGGAAGATGCTGGGTTTTGGCCGGTGATTAACTGGCCATCGACCACTGCCAGTGGTGCCCAATCATCGACTTTCTGGTAGTCGGCACCCAAACTTTTCAGCTTGTCTTCGAGTAAGAAAGGCACCACTTCAGTGAGTCCGACAGCCGCTTCTTCACTATTGGTAAAGCCACTGACTTTGCGGCCTTTGACTAAGCTTTCACCGTGCTGATCTTTGGCGTTTACCAATACTGCTGGAGCATGGCAGACCGCTGCTACTGGCTTGCCTTGACGCCAGAACTTTTCAATCAGCTGCAACGAGAGTTCGTTGTTAACCAAGTCCCATAGTGGACCATGGCCGCCCGGATAGAAAATGGCATCGAAATCATCCGCCTTGACTTCAGTCAGCTTCAACGTGGTAGCGAGCTGCCCCATGGCGTCTTCATCTTCGTATAAACGCACCGTTGCATTGGTTTGTGCATCAGCTTGTTCACTATTAGGGTCAATCGGTGGTTGACCACCGTGGGGCGACGCTAACGTGATCTCGGCGCCAGCATCTTTAAAGAGATAATAAGGTGCTGCAAATTCTTCGGCCCAGAATCCGGTTTTATGTCCGCTATCACCTAATTGGTCGTGCGACGTCAAAACCATCAAAATTTTCATGGGCTTCCTCCTGTTATTTTGCGTGTGTATCTAGTTTAATGGTGATTCTTTTTACGAATTCAAGCAGGGAACTGATCAGATGGCTATTGCTTGGCAAGCTCCAGAACGCCGCTATCGCACTTATTTGCAGGTGCGCTCACTCCTTACCATGCTGTTTTTCGCCGTGCTCATCGGCATTGGCTATGCCACTGGCATCTATCCACAAGAAGTGGTGCCCATTTGGGTAGCCGCCTTAATTTGGCTGGCTTTCACATTATTTTTCAGCCTGTTCTTTGCGGCTCGACGCTTTCAGTTCACCGCTTGGGCGCGCACCCACGAAGGTATGCACCTGAAACGTGGCGCGCTGTTTCGTAAAATCCGCGCCGTGCCATTGAATCGCATTCAACACGTGGAATTTAAACAGTCGGCGTTGGAACGACTGTTCAATATTGCACGTTTAGCCATGTACACTGCTGGCAGCGGTGGGGCTGACTTGACGATTCCGGGGCTCGAGCCCGAACTGGCGATGCAACTGAAAGCCGAATTGCTGACGACCATTGTCAATGAGCCAGACGAAGCGGAAGCCGACACCAATGGCTGATTTAAACTGGCAACGCACGCCGCTGATCACCATCGCTTTTTTCCTACTGAAACAACTAAAACAGCTGGTGAGCAATTTTTCCAACCTAGTGCCGGTGTTCGCGGCGATTTTTGTCGGTGGCAAGAACTCCATTTGGATCCCAATTGCCTTAGTCAGTGTTTACATACTCTGGGTGATCGTCAGTGCCATTCTGAATCAACGTTTCTTTTTGTACGCGATTGACGACGACGCCGTGCACGTACGTAGTGGCGTTTTCAATCGGCAGCATTTGACCCTCAAATACGAGCGCATCCAACAAGCCGAGGTCCACGAAGCTTGGTATTTTCGGCCGTTCAAACTCACGATTTTAAGCGTTGATAGTGCCGGTGCCGCCGGCAAAGAAGTGCAAATCCCGGGGCTTACCATGGCCTTGGCGACCGAATTACGCCAGCGCATGTTGGCGCAAACCACCAAGCCAACAACTGAGCAAGCAACTAGCTCGGCCGAGCCTGAGGTAGATTTACAAAAAAGCTTTCCGACCAGCGAGATTATTCGCGCCGGCATCATCGATAACAAATTATTCGTGCTGCTCGCCGTGCTCGCGTATCCCATGTCACAACTTGATTTGCTCGAAGACTATGTGGTGCCTTGGGTTGAGGCTAACCTAGGCTGGCTCAACACCGAGCAGGCATGGTTACTCACCGCGGCTGCCGTGGTAGGAGTACTGGCTTTGCTCTTTGTCGCGGCGATTGTGGTCAGCCTGCTGACCTATCATGATCTGACCCTGACCCTGCACGGCGATCGCTTTCAAGCGCGCTCCGGCGCCCTGTCGATTCGCACCTTGAGTTTTCGTTATCCCAAATTGCAGGCCGTATTTGTGCGGCGCAATTTGCGTGCCCGTTTACTCAAACGTGCTAGTGTTCGCGTCAGTCAGTTGCGCCCCGTGGCGCCACAAGCGGGTGGTCAAGCCGGTGGGCAACAGTTTCATTTACCTGTCGTCGATGGCAGCTTTCTGCACGAATTTCGTCGCCGCTTACGCCTGCCGCAAGCCGATCAAGTGCATTGGCAACGCTTATCCAACCTGGCGTTGCTCGGGCCGAGCCTCTGGCTTGCAGTGCTATTTCCAATTGGCGCTGCAATCCTCTATTTTGCCGCCGAACTCGGCGTCTGGGGACTGCTTGGTAGCGTGGCGCTGTGGCTTATCGTTCAGACCTTAGTGGTGCTGAGCTGGCGCAACTACGGCTATAGCTTTGTGACCAGCAGCACGGATCCCAGTGAGCAATGGTTTGTGGTTAAACGCGGCATTTTCAGTCGTAACGAGAACTGGTACCCACGTCACAAAGTGCAGCAAATTGATGTTGTGCAAGGTCCATGGCTAAGATTGTTAGGCTTCTCTCATCTACTCCTTTATACCGCCGCTGGCGCAGAATCGATTCGTTATCTACCTGCTGAGCAAGGGCAGCAGTTACAACAAGATTGGGTGAGCGAAATCGGTCAAAAACACCGCCGCTGGATGTAACCACAAGCGAACTAGTCGCTTGTGGTCGATACCGTGAGCGAGCGCTCAAACTGCTCCACCCAAGTGGCAACAGGTTGCGGCCGCCCGAAATAAAAGCCTTGAAATTTGTTGCAGCCAAGCTCACCTAAAGCGTGTGCTTGCGCTGCCGTTTCAACACCTTCGGCAATGACCTCTAAGCTAAGGCTATCACCAAGCCCGACAATGGTTTCGATGATGACCGCATCGTTGCTGTCGGTCAGTACATCACGCACAAAAGATTGATCGATTTTGAGCTGATAAATGGGTAAGCGTTTCAAATAGGCGAGCGAGGCATAGCCGGTGCCAAAATCATCTAAAGAGAAGCGAACACCAAGGCGTCCTAAGCGCGACATCCGCTCAATAGTAAGCTCGACATTCTCAATCAACATATTCTCGGTTATCTCCAACTCAAGTTTGCCGACTGGCACCTGATAACGCTCAAGACAGGAAGCAACGTAATCGACAAACTGCGACTGACGGAACTGGCGTGGACTGATGTTAATAGCGAGCTGTAACTCTTGTAGTTGCGGTTGCTGCGACCACTGTTGTAACACCATACATGCCTGTTCAATCACCCAATTCCCAAGCGGCACAATTAACCCACTACTCTCCGCCACCGGAATGAATTCGTTCGGCGGCACTTGACCAAATTCAGCGTCATGCCAACGTAGCAGCAACTCACCACCAGTGATGCGCTGTGTCGCATCGACTTGTGGTTGTAAATAGAGCTCAAATTTTCGCTCGTCAATTGCGCGCCGCAACGCCGACTCAAGATGTAAACGACGGCTGATAGAGATTTGCATATCGGGGTTAAATAAGCGCACGCTATTTGCACCCTGGCTCTTCGCTTCGGTCAGCGCTAGGTCCGCATTCTTAATCAACTCGGCTGCACCGAGATCGGTATCGGAAAACATGCTGATACCAATACAGGCTGCGGTACTATGCATACGAGTCACTAAATCCAACGGCAATGCAATGTGCCTGATCAACTCAGCGGCGAGACGTCGAGCAGAGAGTATTGCTTCATTACGATCACGCCCTAAGTCTTCTAGAACCACTACAAAATCGTCCGAACCCAGCCGTGCCGCGCAATCTGTTTCATCAATCAGATTTTGGATACGTTCTGCGATAGTGCGCAGTAACTTATCACCCACAGCGTGACCGAGACTATCGTTGATGAGCGTAAAATCAATCAAATCGATAGCAAGTACTGCACCTTCATAGCCAGTTCGGCGGGAGCTGGCCACCGCATGCTCCAGTTGTTGCATCAGTAACTTACGATTGGCAAGTCCGGTTATGGCATCGTAGTAAGCTAGCTGATTCAGCTGCTCTTGCACCTGTAGATGCTCAGTAATATCAGTGGAAATACCGCAGAGTCCGTAAATTACATCGTCTGCATCACGCAATGGGATCTTAACCGACAGGAATTGACGCTCCTTGCCGTTTGGTAATCGATTGGTTTCTTCGTCGACGACGCGTTCACCACGCTCGATAACGCGAATATCATTTTCCCGAATATTCTCCGCTGTCGTTTCATCAAATAAATCAAAATCCGATTTGCCAACGATCGATGTCGCCGTGACACCGAATAAATCACACACGTGCTTGTTGGCATAGCGGTATTTAAGGTCAACGTCTTTGACGAAAATATAAGCTTCTACAGAACTAAGAATGATGTTCGAGCGTTGCTCTGTTTCGAGCAGTGCGCGCGACTTCTTCTTAACCTGTGCTCGCAAAGTTGCGACACCTAAGATCGCGAATAACAACAAAGCTATCAGCGATGGTAACAGCCAGACCGCTAATTCCGTTTGCCGATCCGGCGCGTAGACCCCCCACTTTTTCATAATCTCTTGGTAAGGTGAGGCGGGATCGGCACGCCAATCCGCCAACCAACGATCCAATCGCTGCAACAATTCCCGTGCCTTGGCATTTGGCGCACCAGCTATGTATAAACGACTTGGCTGGAACATCACGGGCGTCGCCGTCATTCCCAACTCCCGCGAGCGCTGTTCACCATAAAGATGGTTCACCGCCACCATATCGGCACGCGCTGCCAGCACCGCAGCAAATCCTTCGTCGAATGAACCGACCTCGATAAAGCGCACATTGATCCCAAAGTTATCGACCATGTTACGCAGATAGTCTCGTTGCACAGAGTCACGCAATACAGCAACTCTTAAGCCATCGAGCTCGAGCAAGCTAGTAACATTTGGGGTGTTGAGAGTGTAAAGCTGTGACCAACTATGCAGCACTGGCACTTGATGAAACAAAAAATCACGATCGCGCGCGTCAGTCCGAGCAACATCAGGCATTAAATCGATATCACCACGCTGCAACAGCGCTAAGCACTGACTCCAGTCACAGCGCACGGGTTTAATCTCCCAGTCTTCACGATCGGCCATTTCCAGCATAATTTCGCCGAAAATCCCGGAAATTTGATTATTTTCGTCGACTGTTAGCTTCGGCGGATTATCGTAGACACCAACTCGGACTATCGTTTGCGCCGACACCGGAGCAGCCATAAATAGCAGCGCACCGAGTAAACCGATAGCAATTTTATCGAGCCCGTTCGCGAATGAGAGCATAGACTTCCTATACATGAATAGCGCACGATCAGGTATAGCAGAATACTGGGGGATTTGCGTAGCTAAGCCGTTGTCTTATTTATGCAAGTCGATAACGACTTTGGTAACATACAGACATGTCACACGATACTATTTTATTGAATCAGCAACGCCAACCGCTCGATCACCTTGATTCAGTGTGGTTGTTTGGCTACGGCTCGCTGATTTATAAAACCGACTTTCCCTATTTGCAGCGTCGCCCCGCACGCATTCATGGATGGCAACGGCGTTTTTGGCAGGGCTCACACGATCATCGCGGCACACCTGAAGCTCCGGGGCGAGTGGCAACGCTTATTGAAGCACCAGATGCCATTTGTGCCGGCATGGCTTACGAAGTCACCACCGATGTCTTTGAACACCTTGATCACCGTGAGAAAAATGGTTATTTGCGCTTTTTCACCGAGTTTGAATGGCTTGATGGCAGCGGATCGGTAGAGGGTTTGGTTTACGTTGCGGGACCTGATAACGAAGCCTATTTAGGTCCTGCGAGCGAACCGGAAATTGCCAGACACATTGCGCGCTCGGAGGGGCCAAGCGGCCCCAATAGCGAGTATTTACTGAAACTTGCGGCCTCGTTACGAGACTTGCAAGAACATGACGATCACGTGTTCGCCATCGAAAAACATCTGCTCGAATTGCTCGATTAAGCCTTCTTAACGAATTCTGTTTTCAGTTTCATCGGTCCGATACCATCGATTTTGCAGTCGATGTCGTGATCACCTTCGTCAGTTAAACGAATGTTTTTCACTTTGGTACCTACTTTTACCACTAGCGATGAGCCCTTTACTTTTAGATCTTTGATAACCGTAACCGTGTCACCGTCTTGCAACTCATTGCCATTGGCATCTCGATACACATTTGCCACAGCATCCGCAGGCTCATTCAATGACCATTCATGACCACATTCAGGGCATACCAGCATGACGCCGTCTTCATAAGTGTATGGCGATTCGCATTTGGGGCAGGCTGGTAGTTGACTCATTAGTTTAATCCTTGTTCGGCTTCGCTGAAATATAGATAGTAATGGTGCCGTCGATAACCACGGTGCCATCAGCCCGATAGCCTTTGACTTGCACGGCTAGATCACCGATTTGCCAGGCGTCTTCAGATGTTGTGGCGGTAATACGAATATCACTATCTGCTTTGGCGGTGTAGTTTACCGTCATTCCCTTAGGAATCCAGCGCAGATGCTTAGGAATGCTCGCTTCAGCGAGCGCACCCATCGCCATTTCGAGACCATTACACAGTGCAATCGCATGTACAGTGCCAATATGGTTCTCGACCGCTTTGCGTTTGTTAAACCGTAATTCGCAGAAATTCGGCCGCAGTTCAGTGATCAAGGGTTTGATACTGCGAAAATAGGGTGCTTTGCGCGCAAACATGGCCGAAAAAAGCTGGCGACCGAAGGGGTAGCGTAAGGTCTTGTGATACAGCTTTAGCAAGTAGTTATCTGTCATCCGAGCGCCTTAAATATTCAGTAGCAAGAAGCCGATACCGATACGGTTTTGGCGATGATTATAGTCGAGCAAAGTCTCGCCGTAGCCCGAGAAGAATTGCACGTAAAAGCGCAAACCGTCAGGCTTGTTGCTGTTCACTGGGTGGGTAAAATCCAGCTGCCATGAACCGCGGTCCCAAGAAAGCTCGCGCGTCACCCGCGTTAACGTGAAGGTGCTTAAGTTTGCAACCCACGAGAAGCGATTTTCAAAGTTGCCGCGAAAACGCACTAAATCAGGGTTATCGTCATCGTCGCCAGTTTCATTGACTCGTTGTTTCCACGTTGTCTCCCACACCACGTCACCCCATTGTATTACACCACCGAAGTGAAAGTAGTTCCAACTGCGTGAGTCGGGTTTGGTTTGTCCGTTCGACTCGTGCGCAAAGCCGACTTTGGTAAAACGTATTTCGGCAGGCCCAGGAATGGGATCAAAGTCCTTAAACCAAGGCACAATGTAGAACACGTCGGGATTGTAGTTGGTACTGCGAAACGGCGAAGATTCGTCTGAGTTCCATGCTTGCCACAGCGAAGTTTGCGTGTACGACACCCACAAATCAGCGTTAGGTAGCAATAAATCCTCCCAAATCTTAGTGCGTAACGAAATCTGTAGCTTCACTTCATTTGGCTTGTAGCTATCCAGTGGATCAGAGGGGCCACGCGTCGGTGAGTTCGGTTGCGTATTAATCGATGACGTATGATGTATCGGCAAAATGAAATTCGGCTTGTAAGTGCGTAATTGGAAAATACCGCGTTTGTGCGCTTCGTCCAACTCCCAAAACCGACTGACCAAGTCCTCGCGAGTAAACTCCTCGGTCGTTAGCCCCTCTTCATTCGGACGCTCGGTTGCCTGCGCAAACACTGGCGCCGCGAGCAGACTGGCAAGCACTAGAAACCCAAAGCTAATACGAGACATCGATAACTCCACTTAATCTTTGATACGGTAACGATCAATAAGCTCAGCACCGCATAAATTTGCCGGCGTAAAATAACCACCCTCGGGTTTATTGGCGATAACATGAAGTGCCACATCGACTGCGCCGCGGCTGGTGAGCTTATAGCCATTCATCACTTTTTCGCGCACGGTCACAACCTTGCCTTCGGCGTTACGCGCCTCACCCCAAACATAGGTAATCGCTTTTTCAAGCTGCTCTTCATTCGGTCCTGCGGGTTGCTGCTCAATTTTCTTCTCAAGCATGTTCTTCACCCAGTTAAAACGCAGTAGCCAACGGAAGTAATTCATGCGCTTTAAACGTTTCACCAAATTCGGTGACGCTGGAATATAAACTTCAATATCCGGAATTCCAGTAGTGTAAAACGCCGTTGAGACATCGCCCCACGGGATGGTCATCGCTAGCTTCTCACCGTTACCAAAATCAACGCGTTGAGTCCGGTACGCCAAAGGGACATTCACAATAGTGCCACCGCGCCGCACCGCGCCACCTTCGCCTAAGCGCCGTACGCTGGTTTTAGCAGTGCCGCGACTCATGCGCGATAACGACTCAAAGCCCAACTTCAAAGCGGTCGCGTCCGGCAATTTTTGTTTCAGTTGCGCCGCAACACTATCCGTTGGGATCACATCGAAACCAACACCTGGGCAGAGCACCACGCCAGCTTTTTTCGCATCACCGCCGTGGCTGTGGGCCAACTCGAAGACCGCCAACTCACCCGTGATATCAAGGTAATGGGTTTGCGTTTGCAGACAGGCATCGATCATTGGTTGCGCTGTGACTTCGAAGGGGCCAGCACAATGCACCACCAATTCGACATCCTTTAATGCCGCCGTTAAGCCTTGCTTGTCATTTAAATCAACCACGCGATACGGCAGCTCAAGACGATCTGCAATTGCTTTGAGCTTCGTTTCGTTGCGACCTGCGAGCAACGGTTGTTCGCCACGCTCTTTCGCATATTGAGCGACGAGTTCGCCGGTATACCCGTAAGCTCCATAAATCATCCACGTCATAGTGCGTCTCGCTTATTATTTGTTTTTAAGATTGTCAAAATAGGCTTGTGCATTTCGCTGCCGTGCTGCCTGCGCCATGTCTTTCGGTACAATGGTTTGGCCAATTGGAAACAGTGCCATCACCGCCAATTTTAAATGCTGAATACCAAAGGGAATACCGATAATAATAATAAACAGACCTATTGCTGCCATTATATGACCAATCGCCAGCCACCAACCAAAAAAGATCAACCATAGGATATTGCCAAGGGTACCGAAAGCACTGGTACCAATATCACCTTTTAAATTTAAATCGCGGCGACTCATGGCTTCATAGCCAAACGGGAAAAAAGCAAAGCGACCGATGACAAAGCAAGCCTTGGCCCACGGAATACCAATGATAGAGATAAGCGCGATCAAGCCAGCGAGCCACCAACCAAGGCCCATCACAAAGCCACCGAAGACAAACCAAAGAATATTACCTAAAAGTGCCATTTTTCCCCTCTTTGCCACACTATTCTACAAGGCTTTTACTTTCGCACAGTTCAGACTGAACGCAAAACTCTCGTAAATAAACTCGCAAATTTACAATTTAAAGCTACGCTTAATAGCGGAAGTTAATTGCAAAAACAGGGGGTTATTTCGTATGAAGAACATGAATCGTTTAGCGTTGTTAGCTTTTTTATCAACTCTGACCGTGGCTGCTTGTAGTCCATCTGAACGCGAGCAAGCTGAAGACTCAGCAGAGGAAACCATGCAGCAAGCTGAAGACGCTGCAGAAGAAGCTGCTGACGAGACGCAAGACGCGGCGAATGATGCAGCAGATGCGAGTGGCGATGCTTGGGATGAAACCAAAGATGCTGCCGATGACGCATGGGAAGAAACTAAAGCGTCTGCCGATAGCGCTTGGGATGAAACTCAAGAAGCGGCTGGTGAAGCGGGCGACTATTTAAGTGATGCTGCCATTACGACGCGCGTTAAAGCTGCGTTTGCCGAGGCTGCACAGCTTGATGCTCTCGATATCAATGTTGAAACTATCGATGGCGTAGTCGTACTAAGTGGCGTTGTCGCATCACAAGATGTTGCCGACCTTGCAGCACAACTAGCTGAGGGTATTGAAGGCGTAGAATCAGTCGAAAACGACATCGAAGTGCAAAACTAAGATCCCTATTGTTTTGATTTTAAACAACCAGCTCACTTCTTGAGCTGGTTGTTTTTTATGCAATAAGTGTTTGTCATTCCTCATAAAAATCATTTCTATCGAAAATAACCGACATTCAACGCGCTTACCTTGTCTTTTGTTTAAAGTTTCCGCTATTCTGCCGCGCTGTCATTTTAGGACCCCTTCATAAGAATAAAAGGGTGATGGCAGTTAGAAGAGGCATCGAAATATCTTTTCCCGCCTTAAAACAAACCAATATTAAGCAGTTTTTGGAGAGATGATGAAAAATACTCACATCGCCAAATCAGTTCGTCTGGCTTTGGCGTTTGGAGCAGCATCAACGTTGTTCTCAACCGGCGCTCTAGCGCAAGACATGTCTGATGAAGACGACGCAGAAGAAATCAAAGAGCAAGCAGAGCGCGTAACCGTTGTCGGTTCACGTATCCGCACCGATGGTCTTGATAATGCCACCCCTTTAGAAATTATTAGTACTGAAATTGCCGTTGACCAAGGACTGAATACCCTTGGCGAATTGTTACGGACCTCTACGGTAGCCTCTGGCTCAAACCAGCTTACGTCAGCAATGTCGGTCGGCAGTGTCACTGCTGGTGGTGCTGGTAATGAATCAATTTCAATGCGCGGCTTAGGTGCTAACCGTACCCTCGTCTTGTTAAACGGTCGTCGTGCGGGACCTGCCGGTACTCGCGGTCAAGTCGCAGCATTCGACATGAACTCTATTCCAGTATCAGCGGTAGAGCGTGTTGAGATCCTCAAAGACGGCGCATCGTCTTTGTATGGTTCTGACGCCGTCGCTGGTGTTATCAACATCATCACCAAAAAGGGTGATGAGTCTGCAATTAACGTAAGCGGCAACGTACCTACCGAATCAGGTGGCGAGAACTACCGCATTAACGGTACTTATGGCCAGGCCTTTAGCCGTGGTTCATTCCGTTTGGTTGCCGACTATCGTTTGCAAGAAGAACTTGCCCGCGGCGATCGTGAGCATTTTGCTTGCGGTGAGCGTTACTATTTCGATCAAGAGACCGGCGAGCAAGCTGATCCGATCGACCCTCGCACTGGCAATTATCACTGTAACGACCTTCCATACGGCATGTGGCTGTGGGATGCAGGCGCTGACAACTACCTAGCGCGTATTCAAAACTATGATTACGACGGCTGGCGTGAGGCAGCGGGTCATCCAACCTATAACCCTGTCAACGTAGGCGATATCGCTGCACCTGACGGTTGGTATCCAGTAGGCTTTGACCGTGAATCTGATGGTTGGGTTGATGCCGATCACCCATTCCAAGACCTCGAAACCATGATTCCGCGGAATTAAGCTTGGTCTATCTATGGTCAAGCAGATTACGATCTGACTGATTCAACAAGTTTTTATAGCGAGTTTTTACACAGTCGCCGTGAAACGACTATCAACACCTATCGCCAATTCTGGGAACCCTTCATTCCTGCTTGGGAAGGTCACGTAGAAGGTTGGGACGGCTATGTCTACCTTGACCCGACTGCTGTTACCGATCACTCAGGTAGCGTTACGGATATCGAATACACCCGCGGCGTGCTTGGTTTAGAAGGTTCTATCGGCTTCTGGAACTGGGACATCTCGTGGCAGCGCAGCCTGAGTAGCGGTACTTATCAGACCAAAATCATCTATCAAGATGCTTTGGAAATGGCCGCTGGCGCAGTTACTGGTGGCGCCTGTGAAGGTGAGTTGTCACCGATCTCAGGTCGTGAATGTTATGCGATTGACTTCTTCGATCCAGAATATGTCCGTGGCAACTTCGACCAAGGTACACGTGATTTCTTATTTGGTTCGGAATTAGGCAAGACCATCTATAAGCAAGATGCGGTCGAAGCCTTCATCACTGGCGATCTGTTCGAAGTCCCAGCAGGTGTCGTTGCGGCAGCATTTGGTATCGCTTACCAGTCTGATGAGATCAACGATACACCAGGAGCGACCACCTTAGCGGGTAACTCATGGGGTATGAGCAGCGCCGGTATCACAGCTGGTTCGCAGAACACCCGTGCTGTGTACGGTGAGTTCCAAATCCCTGTGTTGCGTGATGTCGTCGGTGCACGGTCTCTTGATCTCACCGCTTCAGCCCGTTGGACTGACGTCAACACATACGGTAGCGACAGTACCTTTAAAATCGGCGCTAACTGGTCAATCACTGATGACCTGCGTGTTCGTGCGTCGCGTGGTACTTCATTCCGCTCGCCAGCATTGTTCGAACTGTACTTAGGCGACCAAACCGCATTCTTCGACCAACGTAGCGACCCATGTTTCAACTGGGCCCTTGCTGAAGAAGAAGGTTCGATCAACCCAACGGTTCTGGCGAACTGTCAGGCCGCCGGTATTCCTGGCGACTACAATGAAGACTTCGGTTCAGGTACCGCCTACACTGGTGGTGGCGCCGGTACTTTGAAAGCTGAAACTTCGGTTTCAGAAGGTGTTGGTATTGTTTGGACCAGCCCTGACGGCCGTTTTGCGACTTCTGCCGATTACTACCAAGTGCGTATCGACAACCAAGTTGACGACATCACTGGTGTTGACATCTTGAACTTGTGCTACAACTCAGAAAACTTCGAAACCGAACCGTTCTGTGATCGCTTCACTCGTAACGACGGAACAGATGGTAACTACAACATCATTGATGTGTTTGGCGGCTATGTAAACGTTGCTAGCCAGTACATTCGTGGTGTTGATTTCGTCGCTAGCTACAATGACGACACGCCTATTGGTGCGGTACGTGTACGTTTAGATCACACTGTACAGATCGAGCGTTCGTACAAGCAGTTCGAAGATAGTGAACCACAACAATACGTAGGTTTGTTGGGTAACCCACGCCACTCAGGTACGCTAACCGCGATGCTTGAGCGTGACGATTGGAGTTACACTTGGGTTGCGCGTTACGTTAGTGCTGTCGACAACTACGGTGAATACGTAAATGGTAATGAAACGACGTATCGTGGCATTCCTGTTACCTTCATCGCAGATGCTCCTACCACCGTGTATCACACCGCGTCAGTATCAAAAGCTTTTGATAATGTCGATGTGACCTTGGGCGTATCGAACTTGTTCGATAAAAAGCCACCATTGGGTAGCCCTGCAACTGCCGCAGTAGTAGGTAACGCGATGTTGTACTCGCAATACGATCAGCTCGGTCGACAAGCGTTCTTCAACGTACAGTACAGCTTCTAATTTTACTGAAGCGTTGAATTAAACCTAAATCATCCGCACTTCGTTATACTGACGCAGTGCGGATTTTTTATGGGAGTTCAACATGACAGACAAAAGCTATACACCTCCACGCGTTTGGCAATGGGATCAAGCCAATGGCGGCAAGTTCGCCAATATCAATCGGCCAACCGCGGGAGCAACGCATGAACAGCAACTACCCGTTGGTGAACATCCGTTTCAACTCTACTCATTGGCGACGCCCAATGGCGTTAAAGCCACGATTATGTTTGAAGAGCTGCTGGAGCTTGGCTTTAAAGATGCTGAGTACGACGCGTTCTTGATCAACATTGGCGAAGGTGACCAATTTGGCAGTGATTTTGTTGCCATCAATCCCAATTCGAAAATACCCGCTTTGCTTGATCGCAGCACCAATCCACCGACTCGGGTGTTTGAATCAGGCTCGATTTTGCTTTATCTGGCAGAAAAATTTGATGCTTTCTTGCCTACCGATCACGCGGGGCGCACCGAAACACTTAATTGGTTGTTTTGGCAAATGGGCGCAGCGCCATTTTTAGGTGGTGGTTTTGGGCATTTTTACGCCTACGCGCCAGAACAATACGAATACCCGATTAACCGCTATGCACTTGAAGTGAAGCGCCAATTTGACGTGCTTGATCAACAACTGGCAAAACATCGGTATATTGCCGGTGACCAATACACCATCGCCGATATGGCCATTTGGCCTTGGTACAGCGCTGTTGCCAACAACGAGGCGTATAACGCCGCAGAATTTTTGCAAACCGAGCAGTATACCCATGTGCGACGCTGGATTGACGAGGTAGGAGCACGACCTGCAGTGCGCCGAGGGCGCATCGTAAACCGTAGTTGGGGAGATGCCGAAGCACAATTGCGAGAGCGCCACAGTGCAGATGACTTTGCAAATAAAAACATCTAATTAACAGTTTTGTCTCGACAAATTCACAGTGAAAGCCTAAACCTTAACTATTGGGCAACTTAGGCATTCACTGTGAACCTCGGTAATTACCTTTTTCGTAAATATACACAACCGCAACGGCTACTGTTGGTGACGGTCTTGATGACCGCTGTCGCTGGTGTCACCGCACTGGTGTGGTATACCGGCGGCATTAAATACGTTTATTCACACTCCATGTACATCCCGATTGCGATTGCAGGGATTGTGTTTGGCTACAAAGGGGGTGTGATTATCGCGCTTGCCGGCGGCTTGGCACTCGGTCCGTGGATGCCCATCAATACAGCAACGATGGAAATGCAAGACACCATTAACTGGGTGTATCGTACTTTCTATTTTCTTGCAGTCGGTGTACTCGCTGGGCTTTCGAGCGATACTAGTCGACGTTATATTCAACGTTTGAAGCAATTTGCACGCCGTGACCCCGTCAGCAAACTGCCCAATCGTAAGGCCCTGTTGGAGCGTCTCGAAGAAATTTTGCCGCGTCGCAATCAAGATCTCGACTCTTGTTGTTATCTGCTAGTGACACTGAGTATCGACAATGGCATGGCGCTACGCTCGGCATTTGGCTTTTCAGTGATTGACTCCATTATCGACGGTTATGCACGGCAGTTACACGAGATGCCAAATCATCAACCTGAAGTTTTTCGCATTCATGGTGGCCAGCTCGCGGCTTTGTTTCCCGGAACTAAGCCAGACGATGTTGATGTTTTGATGCAGGCGTGCCTTAAAACATTGCCGGAAAACGCGAACTTTCAAAGCTTATCGGTGTATGTGAACCGTCATCTTGGCGGCGTTCTCATCGACAACCATGAAAACGACCCGCAAGCGATAATGCAGCATGCCGAAATTGCGATAGCGCGCGCCAACGACAAGATGACTGATGCGTTTGTGTACACCCAAGAGGTCAGTGAAAGCATTGCATCGCAATTGGCGTTAATGGCGGATGTGACCGATGGTCTCAAACGTGGTGAATTTACCATGCATTACCAACCCAAAGTTGCGCTTGCTGATGGGAAATTTTATGGCGTCGAAGCACTGATCCGCTGGCAACATCCGGTGCGTGGCTGGGTGAGCCCTGATGAGTTTATCCCCAATGCGGAACATAGCACCTTAATTCTCAAGATCAGTGAGTTTGTATTGCGTGAAGTGATGCAGCAAGTTAGCAAGTGGCGCGCCAGTGGGATCGACCTACAAGTCGCTATTAACGTTTCCGGTCATGACATTTTACAACCCGGCTTCGCACAAATGTTATTCGAGTTGCTGAAAGAATTCGATGTCCCAGGCGAACGGATTGAGCTGGAAATCACTGAAGGCACCTTGATCGAAGATATCGACGAGGTGGTTGCCGAGTTATTGAAGTTGACCGAAGCACAAATTACCGTGTCCATCGATGACTTCGGTACGGGATACTCTTCGTTGCAATATCTTTATAAGCTACCCATCTCATTACTCAAAATTGACCAGGTCTTTGTGCGTTATTTGCCCGAAGATAAAGGCGCTAGTTATATCGTATCCGCCGCTATCGTCCTAGCGCAGAAAATGGGCATTAAATCTTTGGCAGAGGGCATCGAAACCCAAGCGAACCTTGACTACTTGCAACAACTCGGGTGTGATTATGGGCAAGGTTATTTATACTCGAAGCCATTAAGTGCTGATAATTTTATTGCTTGGTATCAAAACTACCAACCGATTTGCCCAAAAGCCTCTCAGTTAGCTAAGGAGTCAACTGCCAATGACACATCCATGGGACGACCGCTATAACACTGACGAATACGTTTACGGTACGACACCAAACGACTTTTTAGTCGAACACGCAGCAGACTTATTAGCAGGTAGAGAAGCAGCACATGTGTTGTGCCTTGCCGACGGTGAAGGCCGCAATTCAGTCTACTTGGCGGAACTAGGTGCGCAGGTCTGCGCCATGGATATTTCGGCAGTCGGTCTGGCGAAAGCCGAGAAGCTTGCCAAGCAACGCGGCGTGTCCATTCAAACCGAAGTGGTTGACTTGACCCAAGCTGAGTTGCCGAAAGCCCACTACGATGGCGTTGTTGCGATATTTTGTCACCTGCCAAGCCAAGCGCGCGCGCATCTCTACGAACAAGTGGTGGTCAGTCTTAAGCCTGGCGGCTTTTTCTTGCTCGAGGGCTATACCGTCGATCAACTCGGTCGTGGTACGGGGGGACCCGATAAAGCAGATTTAATGCTAAATAAAGCTGAACTCGAGAAAGTGTTCAAGAACTTCGAATTGCAAGTGAGTCAGGAGATCGAACGCGACATCCACGAAGGCGATCGCCATAACGGGGTCGGTGCGGTGTGTCAGTTTATCGCGCAAAAGCCACAGGCGCGCCAGCAGACCTATCAATTTAGTGCCAACCGCGACAAAGCCTCCCACCGCATGCGCTACGTGGAAGGCTCGTCCGCAAATGATGGCGAATGCACCTTGTGTAAAGGACCTATTACCTCCGACTAGTAAACTTAATCGAGTGTCTACTCGTAGTCTAAACCTAATCATCTGAGTTGGAGAGTTTTCGTTGAAAATACAGCCTTTATCCGCCGCCATCCTAATTGCATTGAGCGCTAACGCTAATGCACAACAGCAGAAGCCTGATGAAATCATTGAAGTGCGCGGTGAACAACGCGAAATCGTCTTACCCAGTGAGCAAGCGGTGGCAGGGCTTTTTGGTACCAACGACCAACTGCAAGATATTCCGCGCGCCGCGACGGTCATTACCGAATCACTATTGCGCGATGCTAATATCGATGATCTCCATGATATTGCCAAGTTTGCGCCCAATAGCCATGCGGCTGCGGGGTTTGGTAATCCGTCGCTACCCAGCATGCGGGGGCAACTTGGCGAGCTATTTAGTGGGGGGATGCGCCGCCAAGCGGGTAATAACGGTTTAGGTGTGCCTCTGTCATTGAATGCGTACGAGAGTATTGCGGTGGTTAAAGGCGCCCCGCCAGTGATGCTCGGCACCACCCAGCGCGTTGGTGGCTTCGTGAACTTACTACCTAAACGCGCGCGCACGGACCAAGACCGTACCGAACTCAGAGCGCGCTTGGGTGAATGGCAGCAGTACCGCTGGCAAGCCGACCACAACGCCGTCATTGTCGAGGGCGAGCAGGCCTTTCGCGCCAGCGTTGAAGTGATCGACGAAGACAGCTTCTACGACTACTCCCATTTGCGCAGCGACGATTTAACCTTGGCCTATGAGTGGACGCCGTCGGCAAACACGCGTTGGTCACTTAACTTTGAGTATTACGATGTTGATTGGACCGATAACGCCGGTATCAACCGCCCCACCCAAGCCTTGATTGACGATAACTTGTATATTACTGGCCAAGGACAGCAACCGAATGGTTCATTGGTGCCGGGCGCGGGCGCTATCATTAGCCCTACCGGTCAAGTTGAAATTGATCGCAGTACCGTGTTGACCGATCCATTAGATACCAACACCGCCGAAACCTACCTGATTCATTCAGTGCTGGAACAGCAGTTAGCCAGTGACTGGCTATTGGTGAATCGCACTTATTATCAGTACCTTGAGCGCGAAGGCATCAACCAAAACAGCTTCGTCGAAATTGTCGACGGTGCGCACACTTTTGAGCATCGCGTTGAGCTGCATTACCAAGAGAACACCACCCTGGGTGTTAACCTGCGCTATAACGATGTGTTGGGCTACAGCCAATTTACCACCGAAGCCGACAATCCAATTGATTTAACCGGCGCTTTGACGCAGCGCCGCATTCCTTTGACGCCGGCACAACAAGCACGGCTGGTTGAATTACGGCCTGGCTTGTTTGTCTCACCTGGGGCGCAGTACGATCTCAACAACGATGGTGTGGGCGACTTTAACCTGTCAGATACCACCGATTCGACCAGCTATCAATGGGGCGTATTCGCGCAACAACAGTGGGCGGCCTCTGAACAATTGCGCTTTACCGTGGGCGTACGCGCCGATTATTACGACGTCGAAGCGCGTGACCCTATTGCACCAGCCGGTGAGGTCGCCAAGCAAGACAACCATAGCGATTGGCTAACGGCTGCCAACCTTGCCGTACAATACGACTGGTCGCCTGATTTAACCTTCTTTGCTACTGCTTACGAAAGCGATTCAACGTCGAACTCGATGGCGGGCGGCAATGTTCTTAATGCCGACGGTATTATCGACCCACAGAACTTTGCGACCGAAAACAGTCTCTACGAAGTCGGCGTGAAGTATGCGCCAGCTGGCGCGCGGTGGTATGCCGATGCCGTATGGTTTGATCAAACGCGCAGCCTGCGCAACCGCGACGGCTCGAACAGTGGCATTGCCAGCGAAGGTCTTGAGCTGCAATGGCATTATCGCCACGAACAGGGCTTTTGGGCCACCTTAGCAGCAAGCTACATTGATGCGTATTGGGATAATTCGGCATCGTTCCAAGGTACGGGACAGGTTGCCGACGCTTTTGATAATTCACGTCCCGATATTATTAACGGTACCGGTGTTGGCTCGCCTAATTTCACTGCGTTTGCCGCCTCGACTCAACAGCTTCAAGGTGTTCCCGAGGTACAGGCCAGTGCGGTCGCTGGCTGGCAAATAGATGAAAGCTGGTCGATAGGTGGTGATATCAGCTACACCAAGTCGTATCCGTTGGATTTTTTACAAACCGTGATGATTCGCGACCAGCATCAAGTGAACGTGCATGCGCAATATCGTATTACCCCACGTTTACAAGCGCGGCTTGATGTTATCAATGTGACCGACCAAGATAACTGGGCTCCGGTATTTGAAGGTGGCTATTTTGGCGCAACCTTGGCGTTTCCATCGTTGCCGCGTCACGCTCAGCTAAGCTTAAGCTATCGCTTTTAATAGGACGGATTCATGTCGTTGAAAAAACTACTGTTCGTGGTTGTACTGGCAGCCTTGATTGCTAGCGTCTGGGTGTTTGACTTGACCCAATATTTGACCTTGGAACAACTCAAGCAACAACGCGAACAGCTGGTTACGTTAGTGGCCGAACAGCCATTACTAATGTTTGGTAGCTACTTTTTACTGTACATACTCTGTACCGCACTCTCGATTCCAGGTGCGACCGTGCTAACCCTCGGTGCAGGGGCGATTTTTGGTCTTGGCTGGGGCTTATTGCTCGCGTCATTCGCCAGCTCAGTCGGCGCTTTATTAGCCTTTTTAAGTGCGCGCTGGTTGTTTCATGATTGGGTGCAACAGAAATTCGGCAAACGCTTGCAAACCATTAACGAGGGCGTTCAACGCGACGGCGCTTTTTACCTGTTGAGCCTACGCTTGGTTCCGCTGTTTCCATTCTTCGTCATTAACTTAGTGATGGGTCTAACCAAAATAAAAGCTTGGACTTACTACTGGGTCAGCCAACTGGGGATGTTTTTGGCGACTGCGGTGTACGTCAATGCTGGCACCCAGCTAGCTGAAATTAGCCGCTTGCGTGATGTGTTCTCGGCCGACTTGCTCGGCGCCTTGGTGCTGCTTGGTATTGTTCCTATTATTGCCAAGATCCTTTTAAGCGTACTGAAAAGACGCCGCGCTTACCGTGGTTTTAACAAACCCAAATCCTTTGATAATAACTTGATTGTGATTGGTGCTGGCTCAGCTGGGTTGGTGAGTGCTTACATTGCTGCAGCAGTAAAAGCGAAAGTGACACTGATTGAAAAAGCTGAAATGGGTGGGGACTGTCTGAACACTGGTTGTGTACCATCGAAAGCCCTGTTGCATGTCGCCAAAACCATTCGACAAACGCAGCACGCACGCGAGCTTGGCGTGCAAACCAGCATCGAGCAGATAGATTTCGCCCGGGTCATGGATGAGGTACAAAAAGTCATTCAACGCATCGCTCCGCACGACTCTGTCGAACGCTATACCGAATTAGGTGTTGATGTCATCCAAGGTGAAGCCACCATTGAAAGCCCCTGGCGAGTGCGGGTCAAAACCGCAACTGGTGAGCAAAGTCTCAGTACTCGCAGCATTATCATTGCAACCGGTGCAAAGCCATTGGTGCCTGCGTTCGTAGGTCTCGAGCAAATAGACTATTTGACCTCTGATTCGTTGTGGCACTTACGCAGCTTACCAAAGCGCTTGTTGGTGTTAGGTGGTGGGCCGATTGGTTGCGAATTAGCGCAAGCGTTCCAATTGCTTGGTAGTCAGGTCACCATTGTCGAAATGGGCCCGCGCTTGCTCGCCAATGAAGACCCAGACACCAGTGCTTTGTTACAAAATCAACTGCGTGCAGACGGGGTCGACTTACGTCTGAATCACAAAGCTGAACGCTTTAGCGTCAACGCCGACGGCGAAAGCCTATTGCATGCAGAGCATGAAGGTGAAGCAGTGGAGCTGGCCTTTGATCGCGTGTTGATAGCGCTTGGACGGCAGCCGAATACGCAAGGCTTTGGGTTAGAAGAAATCGGCGTCGAGGTGGATAAAACGTTACAGGTAAATGCCTTGCTGCAAACCAACTTTCCCAACATCTATGCTTGTGGCGATGTTGCCGGTCCTTACCAATTTACCCATGTGGCGTCGCATCAAGCGTGGTATGCCGCCGTGAATGCCTTATTTGACCCGTTTAAGACCTTTAAGGCCGATTATTCGGTGATCCCTTGGGTCACTTATACCACACCCGAAATAGCCAACGTGGGACTCACTGAGCAAGCCGCACAGCAGCAAAACACCGATTATGAAGTGATTGAGTATGATATCAGCGATATGGACCGCGCGATTGCCGATCAACAGGCCTATGGCCGCATTAAAGTGCTAACGGAACCGGGTAAAGACAAAATTCTCGGCGTCAATATTGTTGGTGCACAAGCGGGTGAATTGTTGGCTGAATATGTATTAGCTATGAAGCATGGTATTGGTTTAAATAAAATCCTTGGCACTATTCACAGCTATCCGACCATGTCAGAGGCGAATAAATATGTCGCTGGACAATGGAAGCAAGCGCATAAGCCGGAAAAACTGTTGGCATGGGTGGCGAAATTTCACCGCTGGCGCCGCCGTTAACGAGGACTTACAACAGGGTGTGGGTGATGTGCTCGATCTGACCTTGCCACACTGGCGCGAGACGGTTGTTGAGGTACCACCCAACCTCCCCAAAAAACGGCACATGCACGGCTCCTTTGGTACGATAGTCGCTAAAACGACCTTCCCAAGGTAACAATTGATAGCCCTTGTTCTGCTTGGCATAGCGATCACCAATACCAAGACCAACTCAGGGCAAGCGTGGACGCGTTTTGATGCGCTAAGCTTAGGCGAAAATCTTGATTTTTGCCAAGGTGAAATGCGATTTCACAGCCGATAAACCATTGTTTATCAAGCCGTTGAGCTGTATCCCATTCATAACGCGTGCGACATTGGCTGCGTGCACCCGACCAGTCCGCAAGCCAGGTCAGTTGCGGACTCAAAACTACAGCCCCCAGTTCCACGCTCGGATCGCGCAGCTCAGCGCGCAACGCCGCATCGAACCAATGCGCGTCACCTGCTTTGAAAGCTTTACCGTAGCTACCGAGCAACTGAGGGCTTAAGTCGTCGACCGTTTGCCTAAGGCGGTCCCGTTGCCAACCTAGGTTGAGTCCCCACGAAGCACCGCCATCGCCTGGCATGCCTGTCGCGCTGTAGTTCAGGGTATGTAATCGTAACAACCAAGCGTGTTCAAGTTTCAGCTCTTGCTCGGTCAGGCTGACGCCCATTTCTGCCATCGTCAGGGTGGCGTTTTCGAGGCGTCCTTGCTGGCGCTGCAAGACATCGTAATAAGCGGGGCGAAAGCTAAGGGTTAACGCATTTTCATGGCTATCGTTTAGATCCGACTGCTGCCATCCCACGCGCAACATACTTGGCTCTTGTCCTGTTTCCGGTGCAGAACCTTCACGCTGTTGCCACTGCGGGTTATTCCCCATTGGCATTAACATTCTCGCGCGTAGCAGTGTGGTTTTCTCTGCCTCCAACCGCTGTTTGAGTTCAGGGTCGTTGTGCTCTTGGCTCAGTCGATAGGCATAAAAGTCAGTCAACGCCGCAATAACACGCAACTGCGAAGTCGACTCTGTAGTTGCGAGCGTGGCGGGTTGCGGCGATTGCAGCCATGCCACTGCCAGCGCTTGTTCAGCGTCTTGCAACTGCTGCCACTTTTGCTGAAAGCGGTGGAGCCGCGAGGGCTGCAATCTTCGCTTTTGCACCGCTGGCTGACCATCAATGGTCGCCATGCTTAAACGTTTAATAATATCCGCAGGTAAAACAAAGGGGTCGCCACGCGCCACTAATGTTTGATCGGTCACTAATTCAAGCGCACGAGCCATGTGATAAGCACAGTTGCGGCTACTGAAAAAATAGGTGTAGTCGGTTTCCAGCAACTCCCACAAATGCCAAATGAGTAGCTGGCTTTGCTGCGCGTTGGTCGCAAGGTCATAACTCCACAAGTCGCGGAGCTCTGCTTCGGCGTAGTTAATGTCGTAGCGATAGTAATGACTGGTTGAAAAGGCGGCTTGGTAACCACCAAACAGACCTTTAGTGATGTACACAACTGGATTTTCATCGTCCGGCACGCGTGCACCAAAGTTAAAGCTATTGGCCAGTAACTTTTGCGTGTCATCGGCAGTGCGATCACCTACCCGAATCAGCATATGGCCATAAAAACTAGCAGGGTTGTCGAGAAACCCATCGGCAAAAATAACACTCACTTGATCGGCCGCTTGACCATTAAGCCACTTTTGTAAGACTGTACATTGCTGCGGGTCAAAATTGCTGATCACACCTTTTTGCTGTAACCAAGCTGCACGGGCAGGGTAGCGACACATTTGCTCGGGCTGTTGGGCGAAGGTGCTGACCGTCGCTTGAAGTTCTGCTAATGGCTGCGTTGCACCGTTTTCGGCAAGAAAAAATGCTGCTGTTTCAATTTCGCTCTGGCGAGTTCCGACTGGCACATGCAGCAACGCACGCCAAGTCTTACTTGCCGCCAGCGACTCGTGGTTGGCGCCGTGAGCAACGGAGCTCATGGCAGCAACTATTAGCATTAAAAGCCAAGGATACATAGGCAAATAAAAAGCCCCGCATGCTTAGCGGGGCTCTTCCTTCAGTCTTTACGCGTTAGCTTGCTGAGCAAGCAGTTACAGCATCAGCTGCAGTGTAGTAAAGAGACTCCGCTTTTTGCGCTTGGTCTTTTGCGGCAAAGTCTGCCGCAGCCATGTTCTGTGCGTAATCTGTACGCAATTTTGCGATTGCCGCCGGACGTTGCTCAGCTGCACAGCCCATCAATTGCAGCATGGCATTCAGGTGTTCACCTTCGCCATAAGCTAGCTGCTCTTCGATTTGTGCGTAAGATTCGGTCACAAAGATTGCGGTGAATTGCCCAGAACCTTCACAGGTCTCGGCCGAAACAGTTGCTGAAGTGACTGCAGTTGTACCCAAATCCCAAATAATATTTGAGATGGCTGCCGCAAGACCGTGATTTGGGAAAATCATGGCACCGATACCACACTGTTGCCAAGGATTCAGACCATTGAAAGCCTCTGCTTTGGCTGCAGGTGCAGCCACCATGTTCGCAGCTAACAAAGTACCAGCCGCTGCTAAAATAAGTTTACGTGTCATCTCGTGATTCCTTTTTGTTATTTAACCATGACCTTTCCACCGACAATTTTGTAGGCTGGAGCGCCGCGTATCATAGTCTCTCTGGCGAACTCCTGTCCACAACAGGGACACACACCGACAACATTAGTGTGGTCTTCAACGATACGTTCAACAAAACACTTAACCAACGCACCTTTACCGCCCTTGCGATACTTATAGAGAAGCGAGCGACATTTGCCACAACTTATTTGTACGGTACGTTGCGGTTGCTTTTTACGAGGTTTAGCCATAGCGCACGATCTTACTGGGCGCTATGGCAAATGCAAGGCTAGGCTTTCTTCAGTGCGCGTACGATAACTAATAACACGACCGCACCTATCGTTGCGACAACAATACTCCAAATAATGCCGCCGCCGCTGTTCACGCCGAGTAGGTCGAATAAAAAGCCACCCAACATCGCGCCGATAATGCCGATAACGATATTACCAAGAATCCCAAAACCACCGCCTTTCACTAGCGTTCCTGCTAACCAACCGGCGACCAAACCTACCAACAAAAACCATAAAAAGCTCATTGGATGTTCCTTCTTATTATGAATTGAGAGTGCGATAACGCACTCCTAAACATAGCAAAGAACTGTATTTTTGGTAGGCGTTGACGATTTCTTAACGTTTCAGGGTAATGACTTTTGCGAGCAACTGATCGCCTTCGTCGGTGTTGATTGCGTAAAGTGTCCAAACAAATGCCAACCCCCATACAATGGCGTGCGTTTGCCAGGCATCGAAGGAGATACTGAAAGCAAAGCTCAATAACCAAGCGATTAAGTAAACGAGAAGAGCCGAAGGAAGGCAAATAATGGCAAAACCGAGCATAAAGATAAAAGCGGTCAGAGGTTTTTGTAAAATAGGATGCATTAAAAACTCACTAATCGGTGTTTCGCTAACCACCTTGAGCAGCGAAAAAATCATTGATGCGTTGAATGTCGGCTAGCAGTGTAGCCTGTGTACGCTCGATTTGCAGCCGTTCTTCGTCGCTCAATTCGGCATGCAGCAGCAATAGTTCGATTTGTTTCAAGCGCTGCTCATGCAAAGCGATAATGTTGCGCTGTAACATCGCTCGTTGCTCAGGTTTGCTCCGCTCATAAAAATCTCGCAAGCTCTCATCTGTCAGACTTTTGTTGCCGATAACCCCCTCTTTGATACGCTCGGCCGTAGCACCAGAAAAGGTGAGCTGATCGAATTTGCCGCCTTTGGTTTCCAGAATAAAATCCACAAACGCCATATTGCCGGCCTGCAGCGCCTCATTAAATAACTGCTGATGATGTTCCGGACCTAATCCAGTTGACTCATACCACATCTCTAACAACTCAAGGTCTGATTGACGCGCCATCACGCGCCGCCATTCGTCATTACTTTCCATGCGCGACCCCAAATCAAGAAAACGATTGAGCATCTCCGCATCCATGTTCTCAGATGCCATCAGCGCAAAAAACAAAGGTGAGAAACCTTCAAAGCCACGGCGCGTAGCAAAAGTGTCATTGGCTTCTAGATAGCCTTGTTCCAACATTACCAAGAGAATGTCAGCGATCAGATCTTGCGCGAGAGGGTCATTTGAAAGCGCGATGAGTAACTCACGGTCACGTAAATCTTTAAATTTCTCGACTGCCGCAAGCACACGTTGTTCGTGTGCCGTGAGCGTTTCTTCATCGGTGGTGGAGCTTACGGTCGGCGCACGCGAAAATTGACTTTCAGCTGCAACAGGAGCCTGAATAAGTTGCTCTTCAGTTGCAGCTTCAATAGCTGGTGAAAAATGACGCGTTGTTGGTTCTAGCTGAGTGACGACTTCATTCTGAGCTGCCCAATACTGCAGCCCTAAGAAAGCAAAAAAAAGCGCGACTAACCCAGTAATCGCCCACTTCATTCGCGCACCGTAACTCGCATAGTGAGTTGACCGATGCTCACTTCGGCAGGTTGATTCGCTTCAACCACAAGTGTCGGGCTCATATTCGACCCAGCTGTCGACACCTCACTTACTAAGCGATAGCGACCTGGCGTATTCTCTGCTGTTACCGTAAGCGCCAGCGAGTAACCTTCGACACCACTGACTTCAATCGATGCTGGTTCGGCGTCGCGCACCTGAAGTACGGGTTCGCCCACCACTTTGCCGTTACTCAATAACGTGGCATGCACGGTATAGCTGTTTTCGGCAGCAGCCGCTGCTACCGTAATTAATGCAGTCATTCCCATCAGCAATGTTTTCATAAGCTTTCCCATTCATCTTGTTTACGTAAGCGGACGCCGTCGACCACCATATACCAGTGACCGTTCTCTTGGTAGGGCGGCTCGCTGACCACGAAGGTCGTGGTCAGTAAACCAAATCCCACTGCAAAATCATTGCCGTTAAACTCTTGTAACGGCCCGTTAATCGATACCTTTCCGCCATTTTTTAAACGCTCATACGACACAGTTCCATCGGCGAGGATCAACAGCACCATTTCCTTGCTGCGCCACTCCCCCACGTAATCTAGTTTGTCCTGTGGAAGCGGTTTGGCACAGCCGACTAACAGCAACAACCAAAGCACTATTAAGCTAGTTCTTTTTATCATTATCCTGTTCCAGCAAATCCTGAACTGTCTCGTAGGTTTGTGCGCGTGTGTTAATGCGTTCACCAACGTGGATCTTTATTGCCCGCGCTCCACACCCCAACGCAAGCTCACGAAATACCCGCAGTTCAATATCTGTAAGACCGCCTTCGAGCTTCTCCAACGGGTGCATAATCAGTCGCGGAGCAGGGCGGATCCTACTTTTGCTTAGCTCTTTTACACCCCACAACAGTAGTTTTTCGGCGAGTTGAAAGTTGGCAACTAACACGCGAGGATGTGCAAAAGGATTGACTATCTCCACCTGTTCACCCGTGAAGCTGCGAGCCTGCGCGCCAACCGCTTTGATCACCTGCTGACCCCGCTCCGTCGCGATCGCCAACAAGGGCTCATACTCCAGTACCTCGTGCGTCTCGAATTTACGCAAGGTAATGCGATGCTCGGCAAGCTCAACCACCGCATCATAGGAAAAGAGACTTTGCAGCGCTTTGAACACCGTTAACCCTGCTCGGGTTGAAATGGCTGTTGCGGCGGTGCGATATACGAAAGTTGATTCATAGGTTGCAGGTCCTTATTGCAGCTTATAGATGACATTGATGGTTTTTTGAATCTCGATAAATTTCGGAATGAAAATTGAATTCCCGCGCGATCCGGTCACGCTTATGCCGGCCGTATTTCCGTAACCATCGCTCAAACCGAAAGTCGCGAAGAACGAACTAAATGAACCTGAATCATTGAACGCAAACACCGAACCAAGCTCAACGTTTAGTCCTTTCGCCATAATGGCTGCTTTTTTACGCGCCTTGTTCGCTGCCTCAGCAATTAATTCAGCCTCAACTTCACTGCGTTTAGATGAGGAGAATTGCGTGCCGATACCTTCGACATGATCCAGGGTCAGCAGTTTTTCCATTAATTGCACGTAACGCTCGAGATCAGCCAATTTGATGCTGACGCTGCGACTGAACTCATAGCCCAGGATTTCGAGCTCGTTATAGTCATCATCGCGTTGCCGTTTAGCGCGCTTATCGACCTCGTAGGCAGTGATCGCCTCAGGCGCTATACCCAGCTGCTCCGTGAGTGCCACCACGGCGTTCATCGTCGCTACCATGGTCGCATTCGCTGGCTCGGCTTGCTGCGCAAAAGCGATAATTTCAAAACTGACGAGCGCTTCGTCTGGCCGCACATTCTTCGATGCGCTCTCTTCGACAGTGACAAACGGAAAGTCGGGCAACGACGATGCGTGACTTGAACTGCTAAACACCGTGAGTATTAGAAATGCGATAACTACCTGATAAATCGCTTTCATTTTACAACACCTTCAGCTGTAGAGGAGGTGTGTTTTTGTGTGTAAGTCTGCTCAAACGATACCACCGCCGCGCAAATACCGCTAACCACCAGCAGCGCGATTGAACTTACGATGCTCCATACGCCGCCAACGATAGCGAGCGCGGTGTAGTCTCTACTGACTGGAAATTGGGGGTGCATTTGCATGCCGTTACCCATATCAATGGTTGTCGCAGATTCTGCTCCTAAAAAAGGTATCGCTGCAAAAAGCACTATCGCAACGACAAAGAGAACGGCGCCAATGACCGCCAACAAGCGCGCCACGTAAAGTAAAACGAGCAGATTTTCGGATTGTAGACGCGAGTAAGGTATAAATTTCATAGGTGAATCGCTTTGTTGTAATTGTGTAAACAACTTAGCGACTTCGGCATTGAATTGCAATGAAAAAGGGCGCCGTAGCGCCCTTTTCAATACCTTCAACGTTACTCAACCGTGACCGATTTCGCCAAGTTGCGTGGTTGGTCGACGTCGGTGCCTTTGATGATGGCAACGTAGTACGACAGCAACTGTAGTGGAATGGTGTAAACGATTGGGGCGATGAGTTCGTCGCAGTGGCCAACGTTCATCACGCGCATGGTGTCGTCACTCTTGAAGTGGGCATCGCGATCGGCGAATACGTACATGATACCGCCACGGGCGCGCACTTCTTCGACGTTTGATTTAAGCTTCTCGAGCAGCTCGTCATTCGGTGCAACCACGATAACCGGCATCTCAGCGTCAATCAGTGCCAATGGACCGTGCTTGAGTTCGCCAGCGGCGTACGCTTCGGCATGAATGTACGAGATCTCTTTCAGTTTCAAGGCGCCTTCCATCGCAATCGGATATTGCGAACCACGACCGAGAAACAAGCTGTGATATTTGTCGGCAAACTCGGGGGCGAGTGCTTCTATGTTGTCACTCAACAACAAGGCTTCTTCAAGCTTCGCTGGCAATGCTTTCAAGCCGGCAACGATTTGTTGCTGTTTATCGCCACTTAAGCCGCGTGATTGGCCTAACGCTAACACTAACATCAACAAGCCCACCAATTGGGTAGTGAAGGCCTTGGTTGAGGCAACGCCGATTTCAGTACCGGCACGGGTCATATAGGCGAGATCGGATTCGCGTACCATTGACGAGGTCGCTACGTTACAGATGGTCAATGAACCTTTGTAGCCGAGCTCTTTCGACAAGCGCAGCGCGGCCAAGGTATCCGCAGTTTCGCCGGACTGCGAAATGGTCACCAACAAACTATTGGCATGCACATGCGACTGGCGATAACGGAATTCAGAGGCGATTTCGACGTTACACGACACGCCAGCTAGAGCTTCGAGCCAGTAACGCGCGACCATCCCAGCGTGATAGGATGTGCCACAGGCGACGATTTGCACGTGCTCAATATTTTTCAGCAACTGCATAGAGCCTTCACCGAAAGCGTTGTCGGCCACACGACCTTCAACTAGGCGGCCTTCAAGCGCGTTGCGCACAGCAGCAGGCTGCTCATGGATTTCTTTCAACATGAAGTGACGGTAGTTGCCTTTGCCACCCGCGTCGTATTGACCGTCTGACTCGTGGATCGCACGCTCAACGCGTTGACCATTGGTGTCATAGACTTTCACGTCAGTACGCGTAATGTCCGCCATGTCACCTTCTTCGAGGTACATAAAGGTATGGGTTACTGGTAACAGCGCCAATTGGTCAGAAGCGATAAAGTTCTCGCCAATACCTAGGCCAATCACCAGTGGGCTGCCTGAACGTGCGACCACCAGACGGCCCGGCTCACGGCAATCCATCACCACCGTGCCATAGGCACCTTCAAGCTGCTTCACGGCGGCCTGTACCGCTTCAAATAAATCACTGTGCGATTTCTGCTCATGATGCACTAGGTGGCAGATCACTTCAGTATCGGTATCCGATTGGAATTCGTAACCCAACGCGCGCAGTTGCTCACGTAGTTTATCGTGATTTTCGATGATGCCGTTGTGCACTACGGCAATACAGTTATTCGAAACATGCGGGTGGGCGTTGGCTTCGGTGACGCCACCATGGGTCGCCCAACGGGTGTGGGCGATACCAGTGGTACCCGCGAGCGGGTGCTCACCCACGGCGTCTTTTAGCGCTTGTACCTTGCCGGTACGACGCACGGTTTCAATCCGGCCGTCTTCGCTCAATACCGCTAAACCGGCAGAGTCGTAGCCACGGTATTCAAGGCGTTTGAGGCCTTCTAATAGAATTTCGCTGATACGGCGCTCAGAAGTCGCACCTACAATCCCACACATACTGCTTATCCCTTTTTCTGTGGCCGTTGCCAGCCAGTAATGTTGCGTTGCTTACCGCGCGCAATGCCCAATTCGTCATCCTCGACGTTTTTGGTAATGGTTGAGCCCGCGCCTACGGTGGCTTGTTTACCTACGCGTACGGGCGCGACTAACGAGCTATTCGAACCAATGAATGCACCATCGTCGATTTCAGTAACCGATTTATTAACACCATCATAATTACAAGTGATGGTGCCAGCGCCAATATTGACGCCATCGCCGACAATTGCATCGCCCAAATAGGTCAAATGATTCGCTTTTGAACCTTTGCCTAAGCGCGTTTTTTTCATTTCGACGAAGTTACCCACTTTCGCACCTTGGGCCAGCACTGAACCGGGGCGTAAACGCGCGTAGGGGCCGACTTCACAATGCTCCGCTACGTCCGCTTGCTCGACAATACTATGGGACTTGATCTGGGTATGCGCGCCAATGCGGCAATTTCGCAAGATGCAGTTGCTTTCGATCACAACCCCTTCACCCAGTTCCACTTCACCTTCAAAAATCACGTTTACATCAATCACCACATCGTTGGCAATTTGCACCTTACCGCGCACATCAACACGCGCAGGGTCGAGCAGGGTGGCGCCGTCAACCATCAATTGCTGGGCTTGGCGCAGCTGGTAAGCGCGCTCAAGCAGCGCCAGTTGCTGGCGATTATTCACACCTTGCACCTCGGCAAATTCCTGTGGCTGTGCGTAAGCTATCTCAACATTTTCGGCAGCCGCCATTTGCACGATGTCGGTCAGGTAATATTCACCTTGCGCATTGTCATTGGAGAGCTGACTCAACCAACGTTTTAACGCTTTACCGCTGGCCATCATAATGCCGGTATTGATTTCGGTAATTTTTAGTTGCTCGGCTGACGCGTCTTTATGTTCAACAATGCCGACGATGGCATTATTGCTGTCGCGAATCATTCGTCCGTAGCCGGTCGGGTCGGGGACATCCACGGTGAGAATGGCAAAATCGGTGGTTTTTCCCACCTCAACGAGCTTTTGTAAGGTTTCAACTCGCGTAAGTGGCACGTCGCCACACAAAATCAACACGTGTTCATCGTCGTTCAAATATGGCAGAACTTGCTGCACGGCATGACCGGTACCCAATTGCTCTGCTTGTTCGACGAAGTTAAGTTGCTGCCCACCAAGCCGCTCAAGTAGCGCCTCGGCACCATGGCCGTAAATCACATGAATGGCGTTAGCATTGAGCTGACGAGCGCTATCGATCACGTGTTGCACCATCGGTTTATGGGCAACTGGATGCAACACTTTTGGCAATGCCGAACGCATGCGGGTGCCCTTGCCAGCGGCAAGTACCACTACACTCAAAGACATGAATCCTTCCATTTGTTGGTGGTTAATATTTAGTACTCTATTTTAACGCCATTACAGTAAATTAACAGGCGAAAAATAGCGTTGTAGCGCCTAAGCTTAGCGACTTTGCAGAATATTTGCACAAACAAAAAGCCCAGCACTAGGCTGGGCTTTATCATGTACTCGGCTGGAGCAAATTATTTGCGGATTTTGCGAATAATCTGCAATTGTGCCAACGCCCGCGCAAGTTCGGCAGCCGCTTCTGCATAGCTGAGATCCGAACTTGAATCGGCGATTGCTGCTTCAGCGCGTTTTTTCGCTTCAAGTGCTTGTTGTTCATCAAGCTCTTCACCGCGAACCGCTGTATCAGCCAGAACCGTGACGTTGTGCGGCTGCACTTCCAGCACACCACCTGCAACGTAGATGATTTCTTCATCACCGCCTTGTTTCACGACCCGCACCATACCTGGTTTGATTTTCGTGATTAACGGCGCGTGACCAGGGTAGATACCCAACTCACCTTCGCTACCGGTCACTTGCACGGTCTCAACGGCGCCAGTAAACAAACTGTCTTCAGCGCTGACCACGTCAAGGTGTACAGTTTTTGCTGCCATTTAAACCTCCCGGTTCTTACATTTTCTTGGCTTTTTCGACCGCTTCTTCGATGCTGCCAACCATGTAGAACGCTTGTTCTGGAAGGTCGTCGTAATCACCGTTTAAGATGCCTTTAAAGCCAGCAATGGTGTCTTTCAATGCAACGTATTTACCAGGTGAACCGGTGAATACTTCGGCAACGAAGAACGGCTGCGACAAGAAACGTTGAATCTTACGCGCACGTGATACGGTCATCTTGTCTTCTTCTGACAATTCGTCCATACCCAAAATGGCGATGATATCTTTCAGTTCTTTGTAACGCTGCAACACCGACTGTACGCCACGAGCTGTCTCGTAGTGTTCTTTACCGATCACTAACGGGTCCAGCTGACGTGAAGTTGAATCGAGTGGGTCAACCGCTGGGTAGATACCCAAAGACGCGATATCACGTGACAATACAACCGTCGCATCCAAGTGCGCGAAGGTGGTTGCTGGTGATGGGTCAGTCAAGTCATCCGCAGGTACGTATACCGCTTGGATTGACGTGATTGAACCGGTCTTGGTTGAAGTAATACGTTCTTGCAATACACCCATCTCTTCAGCAAGTGTAGGCTGATAACCTACTGCTGATGGCATACGACCCAACAATGCTGATACTTCGGTACCGGCTAGGGTGTAACGATAGATGTTATCGACGAAGAACAATACGTCACGACCTTCGTCACGGAACTTCTCTGCCATGGTCAAACCGGTCAACGCAACGCGCAAACGGTTACCCGGAGGCTCGTTCATCTGACCGTAGACCAATGCTACTTTGTCGAGTACGTTTGAATCTTTCATCTCGTGATAGAAGTCGTTACCTTCACGGGTACGCTCACCAACACCTGCGAATACTGAGTAACCGCTGTGCTCGATTGCGATGTTCCGGATCAACTCCATCATGTTTACGGTTTTACCTACACCGGCACCACCGAACAGACCGACCTTACCACCTTTGGCGAACGGGCAAATCAAGTCGATAACTTTGATACCTGTTTCCAAAAGTTCAGTCGCATTTGACTGTTCTTCATACGAAGGTGCAGCGCGGTGAATTGACATGCGCTCTTCTTCGCCGATGTCACCCGCTTCATCAATCGGGTCACCTAATACGTTCATGATACGACCGAGGGTCTGTTTACCCACAGGTACCATGATAGGTTCACCGGTATTTTCAACGCTAGTGCTACGACGCAATCCGTCGGTAGTACCAAGTGCGATTGCGCGCACGATACCGCCGCCTAACTGCTGCTGTACTTCCAGGGTCAGACCCTTGAGGTCACCGTCGGTCACCTTCAGCGCGTCGTAGACCTTTGGCACTGACGATTGTGGAAATTCGATATCCACAACGGCGCCAATTATTTGCACGACCTTACCTTGACTCATGACATTTCCTCTAACTCTAAAATTCTTGCAAGCTTCGCCTTAAACCGCTTCGGCGCCCGATACAATTTCCGAAATTTCCTGCGTAATCGCTGCCTGGCGTGCTTTGTTGTACACCAATTGCAACTGATCGATGAGGTCTTCGGCGTTGTCGGTAGCGGCTTTCATTGCCACCATCCGCGCTGCCTGCTCACTCGCAATGTTGTCCACCACACCTTGGTACACCGTTGATTCAACGAAACGACGAATCAAAGTATCAAGGATTGACTGTGGATCTGGCTCGTACAAGTAGTCCCAGCTACCTGACTGTACGCGTTCACGCTCTTCACCGTCAGCTTTTGGCAACGGTAGCATTTGCGCTATCGTTGGCTCTTGCTTCATGGTGTTAACAAACTTGTTGTACACCACGTAAAGACGGTCGATGCTGCCCTTGTCGAACGCATCTAGCATGACTTGTACCGTACCGAGCACATCATTTACGCTTGGCTTGTCACCAAGCCCAGACGTTTGTGCGAGTAAACGGCCTCCAAAGCGTTTAAAGAAACCCGTTGCCTTGCTGCCGATGGCTGCAAAATCGACTTCGACGCCGTTATCTTGTTGTGCTTTAGCATGCTTCACCACCGCTTTAAATTCGTTGGTGTTCAAGCCGCCACACAAACCGCGGTCAGTTGAAATCACAATGTAGCCAACTCGTTTCACTTCACGTTCTTCTAAGAACGGATGCTTGTATTCCAAGTTAGCGTGGGCAACATGGCCGATCACCTTGCGAATGCTGTCGGCATACGGGCGGCTAGAAGCCATCCGTTCCTGCGCCTTTTTCATTTTTGACGCAGCAACCATCTCCATTGCACTGGTGATCTTCTGAGTATTGTTAATACTCCCGATCTTGGTTTTTATCTCTTTACCGCCGGCCATGATAATCTCCTGTTAACTCAACGACGTGTGGCCACTCTTTCGATGTGGCCACTTCGGTTTACCAAGTTTGCGTTTGTTTGAAGGTTTTTAAGCCTTCATGCAACTTGGCTTCGATGTCGTCGTTATAGTTGCCAGTTTTATCAATATCAGCCATCAGATCGGCGTGCTCGCTACGCATGTAGCCGATTAATGCACGTTCGAAGTCGAGGATCTTGTCTTGTGCCACATCTTTCAAATAGCCTTTTTCAGCCGAGAAGATAGACACAGCCATGTCCGCAACGCTCATTGGCTCATATTGGTTCTGTTTCATCAGCTCAGTGACGCGCTGACCGTGTTCTAGCTGTGCGCGTGTTGCTTCATCAAGGTCAGAAGCAAACTGGGCGAACGCCGCAAGTTCACGATACTGGGCCAATGCCAAACGAATACCACCACCAAGCTTCTTAATGATCTTGGTCTGTGCAGCACCACCAACACGTGATACCGAGATACCTGCGTTAACAGCAGGGCGGATACCGGCGTTGAACAAGTCAGTTTCTAGGAAGATCTGACCGTCGGTGATAGAGATAACGTTGGTCGGTACGAACGCCGATACGTCACCTGCTTGGGTTTCGATGATTGGCAACGCGGTCAATGAACCGGTTTGGCCTTTCACTTCGCCGTTAGTATATTTTTCAACGTAGTCAGCATTCACTCGGGCTGCACGCTCTAGTAGGCGTGAGTGGAGGTAGAATACGTCACCAGGGTAAGCTTCACGACCTGGCGGACGACGTAGCAACAATGAAATTTGACGGTAAGCAACAGCTTGCTTCGACAAATCATCGTATACGATCAACGCGTCTTCACCGCGGTCACGGAAGTATTCACCCATGGTACAACCAGAGTAGGCTGCCAAGTATTGCAACGCTGCTGATTCAGAAGCAGATGCTGCAACGACAATGGTGTTGTCCAAAGCGCCGTGCTCTTCAAGTTTGCGCACAACTGATGCGATAGTCGATGCTTTCTGACCGATAGCAACGTACACACACTTGATGCCAGTGTTCTTCTGATTAATGATGGCGTCCACTGCCAACGCGGTTTTACCGGTTTGGCGGTCACCGATCACCAACTCACGCTGGCCACGACCGATTGGAATCATCGCATCGATTGATTTGTAACCAGTTTGTACTGGCTGATCAACCGATTGACGTTCGATAACGCCAGGTGCGATTTTTTCAACAGGCTCAAAACCGTCCGCGTCGATTGGACCTTTACCGTCGATTGGCTCACCTAGGGTGTTGACGACACGACCTAACAGAGCGCGACCTACTGGTACTTCCAAGATACGGCCAGTTGATTTTACTTTTACGCCTTCTTGCAGATCCGCGTACGGACCCATGACAACGGCGCCTACAGAATCACGTTCTAAGTTCAACGCGATAGCGTAACGATTGCCAGGAAGCTCAATCATTTCACCTTGCATACAATCAGCAAGGCCATGAATGCGGATGATACCGTCGGTTACAGAAACGATAGTACCTTCGTTACGAGCTTCACTGACCACTTCGAACTGTTCAATTCGTTTTTTGATCAGCTCTGCGATTTCATTTGAATTCAGTTGCATGCTCAAGTCCCCAATTAGGATTGCAGTGCATGGGCAAGCCGTTCGAGCTTACCGCGCACCGTACCGTCAATAACGGTGTCACCAGCTTTAATGTATAAGCCACTGACAATCGCTGCATCGACACTGCAATTCAGCTTAACTTTGCGTGAAAAACGTTTTTCCAACGTCTGCGCTAGATTGTCCTGCTGTTGCTGCGTCAATTCAGTCGCAGCAGTCACTTCTACCGTTACTTCTTTTTCGTAATCGGCGCGAAGGTCAGCGTAATGCTGCACAACAGCTGGTAATGCTTTTAAGCGTTCGTTTTCTGCCATCAAGCGGACAAAGTTCTGGCCATGTTGGTCCAGTTGTTCACCACAGACATTAATGAAAACGTCGACTTTTTTCTCTAGCGTTTCGGCGCTACTCAAAAAGGCTGACATAACGTCGTCTTCTGCTACCGCAGCAGCAAAAGCGATCATCTCATGCCATTTTTCGATAGCGCCTTTCTCTAATGCAAAATCAAAAGCTGCTTTTGCATAGGGGCGAGCAACCGTAGTCAATTCTGACATTTGCACAAACCCCTTTGGTTAGAGTTCAGCGACCAGTTTTTCAACGATGTCACTGTGAGCGTCTTTATCAATTTCACGCTCGATGATTTTGCTTGCACCAGCAACGGCAAGTACCGCCACTTGCTTGCGCAATTCTTCACGTAAACGGTTACGCTCTGCGTCGACTTCGGCGTGACCAGCGGCAACGATTTTCTCGCGCTCTTGCTCACCACGCTTTTTGCCTTCTTCAATCGTTTCGTCCGCGCGTTTTTTCGCTTGGGCAATGATTTCAGCAGCTTGCGCTTTCGCGTCTTTAAGTTCGTCAGCTACTTTAGCCTGCGCTTCTTCAAGACGCTTCTCAGCTTTTTCACCAGCAGCAAGGCCGTCGGCAATTTTTTTCTGACGAGCTTCAATCGCATTGTTCAGCGGTGGCCAAACAAACTTCATGCAGAACAGCACGAAGACGATAAACGCGATTAATTCACCGATCAGGGTCATATTTAAACTCATAGACCCACCCTCCTATTCGTTCAGTTGTTCGAAATGATGTAACGAGCCTTACAGAACGAACAACAGAACCATGGCGATACCAACACCGATCATTGCTACCGCATCGATCAGACCCGCCAAGATGAACATTTTAACTTGCAGAGAAGGCGCTAATTCTGGCTGACGTGCACACGCTTCCAAGAATTTACCACCCATGTTACCGAAACCAACTGCAGTACCGATTGCACCGAAACCGATCAAAAGTGCTACAGCGATATATTTAAGACCTAACATTAGTTCCATTGTTTTCTCCGATATTTCAAAGGTTGAAGTTAAAAATAAAAGTTAATACCAAAACTAGTGACTTTCTGAGCTAGCCATACTTAAGTAAACGATGGTCAGCATCATAAAAACGAACGCTTGCAGCACGATTACCAGAATATGGAATACCGCCCAAACGAAGTGCAGTGGCAACTGCAATAAGCCAATGGCACCAATCAAGATGAAGATCAATTCACCCGCATACAAGTTACCGAACAGACGCAGCGCGAGCGAGAAAGGCTTCGCTACTAACGCGATGGTCTCTAGCAACAAGTTGAACGGAATCAATAAGATTTGTACAAAGGTGTTGCTAGAGTTGAACGGATGCAAAGTAAGCTCTTTGATGAACCCACCAACACCCTTCATGCGGATACCGTAGCCAATCATCAACAAGAATACGCCCAGCGCCAATGCCGCTGTCATGTTGATATCGGTAGTAGGTACGATCTTCATGTACACGTCGTGAGAGTCGACGCCGAAGAAGGTTTCTCCGGTCCAACCGGCAAACGCAGGTAAGAAGTCAACTGGAATCAAGTCCATCAGGTTCATCAGGAAGACCCAGACGAAGATGGTCAACGCCAATGGCGCGATCAATTTACTCTTGCCGTGGAAGGTATCGCGCACGTTGTCAGATACGAATTCAACGATCATTTCGATGAAACACTGGAGCTTGCCAGGTACACCGGTGTTCGCTTTTTTCGCCGCGCTACGGAATATCATCAAGAACAGAATGCCCAGTCCGATAGACCAAGCGAGTGTGTCAATATGCCACGTCCAGAACCCGGCTTCACTACACGCTTTATTAAAGGCAAAACCGTCATCGGTCATGCACATTTTAGCGTTCGTCAAGTGGTGCTGAATGTGGCTTTGGAGCGTTAACTCTTCTGCAGCCATCTTAATTCCCACAATTTTAAGTTGATTTTAAAAACAAAATCGGTGCTAGCCATTGCACGACCAGAACTGCGATGTAGCCGCTACAAACCGCTACTAGCGGGAGCGTTGTTAACACCAACAGTGCTACGAGCAACACTACGGTAAAGATTATTTTTAATGCTTCACCGGCAAAAAAATTGCTGACGACTTGCGTTGCCGCCCGCGCGCCGCCTGCAGCAAAAGCGCGCCATGCAAAGAGTGCGGTTGGAATCATCACGGCCATGCCGCCGCCAACAACACCCCAAAAATATTCGTATGAGGTCGCCATGGAAAAGAAACAGGCCAGCAGAAAAATTGTTCCTGCTTGGGCTCGCAATAGCTTTATCGCTAGTTGTTTTCCGGCGCTATTTAACGTCACATTCACGGGCTAAGAACCTCAAGGTAAAAGCCCGCGATAGTATAAAGATTTGCGCTCTAATTGCAACAAAATGCAAACTGCTTTAGGCGTCTTCGCTTAATTGAAAGTGCGTAAGGATTCCGTCGAGTTCATCTAAGCTACTGTAATTAATCACCACTTTACCTTTACCTTTACGGCCGTGGTTAATCGCAACAGCTGCACCTAAACGTTCACTTAAGCGCTGCTCAAGGCGCTGAATATCTGCGTCTGGCTGCTTTGGAGCGGCAGGTTTTTTCGGTTCTAGCGTTAACCGCACTAGCTTTTCAGCTTCGCGCACAGTCATCGCTTTAGCAGCGATGGTACGAGCGATTTCGCTTTGCTGTTCGCCTTGTAGGGCAAGCAGGAGTTTGGCGTGGCCATGTTCGATATCGCCACGTTCAAGGAGGGTTTTCGTTTCTTGTTCTAAGTTATTTAAACGCAATAGATTGGTGACAGTCGCACGCGATTTACCAACTGCATCCGCTACTTCTTGATGGGTAAGTTGGAATTCATCGAGCAAACGCTGTAACGCCGTGGCTTCTTCCATTGCATTTAAGTCTTCGCGCTGAATGTTTTCAATCAACGCAATCGCCACTGCAGCTTCATCAGGTACGCTTTTGACTAAGCAAGGAACTTCGCTGAGACGCGCCATTTGCGCTGCTCGCCAACGGCGTTCACCGGCGATAATTTCATATTTGTCAGTTTCTAACTCGCGCACGACGATGGGCTGAATGATGCCTTGCGCTTTTACCGACGCGGCCAGATCTTCAAGTGCTTCAGGCGACATATCTTTACGCGGTTGGTATTTACCTGGCTGCAAAAATTCGATGGGCAGTTTCTGCAGTTCACCTTTGGTCAGGTCAACATCCTTGACTGCGTCATCACTGCTTTGTTCTTGATCACGTGCATGCTTGCTAGTGGTCAGTAACGCATCTAATCCGCGTCCAAGTCCTCGTTTTTTGGCAGACATAGTGCTTGCTTCCCTCAGGCTTCAGCCGCTGATTCGGCTTTTTTTAGTTGTTCTGCGCGGCGAATGAGTTCACCAGCTAGCGAAAGATAGGCTTTGGCACCCGTCGACGATTTGTCATAGTACATGGCAGGTGCGCCGAAGCTTGGTGCTTCAGCTAAGCGCACATTGCGTGGAATCACGGTACGATAGACTTTCGCACCAAAGTGCGCCTTCAACTGCTCGGAAACGTCATTGGCCAGACGGTTACGCGGATCATACATGGTACGCAAAATGCCTTCGATTTGTAATCTTGGATTCACCGCTTCAGCAAGGCGTTCAATGGTATCCATGAGCGCTGTAAGACCTTCAAGTGCGTAATATTCACATTGCATTGGCACCAATACTGAATCGGCAGCCGCCATCGCATTGACGGTCAACATACTCAGTGAAGGCGGGCAATCGATGAAAATAAAATCGTAGTTATCTTGCACCGGTTTTAGCGCATTGGCTAAGCGTTGCTCACGCGCAAAGGCTTCCATGAGCTTCACGTCAGCTGCTGTTACATCACCATTTGCTGCAACTAGGTCATACTTCCCGTTGGTTTCGGTAACGATAACTTCACTTGCTGGCTTCTGATCGACTAACAGTTCGTAAGCCGTATTTTCGACTTCATACTTATCGACACCACTTCCCATAGTGGCGTTACCTTGAGGATCTAAGTCAATCAGCAGTACTCTGCGTCGGGTTGCCGCCATCGAGGCAGCCAAATTCACTGCAGTGGTCGTCTTACCGACGCCGCCTTTTTGATTTGCGATTGCAATGATTCTACCCACGTGACGCTAACCTCTTGTTTTTATAATAAGTAAATGACGCTCGGCAGCGACGTCAGGCACTTTAAGTGGAATGACGTCGGTCACAGTAAAGTTGGCTGGTAAAGCCGCTATTTCTGCTTCGGGATAGATGCCTTTCAGGGCATAAAATGCGCCGTCAGCAGAAGGTAAGTGCGCGCACCAAGTGAGCATATCACTAAGCGAGGCGAAGGCTCTACTTATCACACCATCAAATTTAGTCGGGTCTTGGTAATCTTCCACTCGACTTTGCACCGCTTTAACATTCTTAAGCCCCAGCTCGTGACAGACCTGGCGGATAAACCGAATGCGTTTGCCTAAGCTATCTAACAATACAAATTCGCGATCAGGGCAGACGATGGCCAGCGGTAACCCTGGTAAGCCGGGCCCGGTGCCGACATCGATAAAGCGTTTACCCTGTAGATGCGGTAACACTACCAAACTATCGACAATATGGCGACTGAGCATTTGCTGCGGATCGCGCACCGAAGTTAAATTGTAAGCCTTATTCCATTTATCGAGCAAGGCGACCAATTGCAACAACTGCTGTTGCTGCGCTGCCGGGATATCAAGACCGGCAGCATCAATAAGTTGAGCTAATTTTGCTTGCATGCTTATGCGCTTTTCCGTAGCAACCCTTGTTTTTTCAAATGCACCAACAGCATCGAAATCGCCGCGGGTGTGATACCCGAAATACGTGCCGCTTTGCCCACGGTCTCGGGCTGATGCGCGTTCAATTTGGCGATAACTTCGTTCGACAAGCCCTTGATGCTGGCGTAATCGAAATTCAATGGTAATTTGGTATTTTCGTGGCGCAACTGCTTGGCAATTTCGTCTTGTTGACGCGCGATATAACCAGCATATTTAGTTTGAATTTCAACCTGTTCAGCGGCTTCTTGATCGCTTAAACCTGGACCTAAATCGCTAATTTGCATCATCGCTGCATAAGTAATTTCCGGACGACGGAGTAAATCTTCACCGTTTACTTCTTTGGTGATCGGCGTTTTTACCAACTCGTTAACTGCGGTTACAGCTGGATGATCTTTGTGGATCCAAGTGCTACGCAAACGTTGTTGCTCTTGTGCTATGGCTTCCATTTTTTCGTTGAATCGTGCCCAGCGTGCATCGTCAACTAAGCCGAGTTCACGGCCTTGTTCGGTTAGACGCATATCCGCGTTATCTTCACGCAGTAGCAAGCGATATTCAGCACGCGAAGTAAACATGCGATAAGGTTCTTTGGTGCCAAGGGTCGAGAGATCGTCGATCAATACGCCCATGTAGGAATTATCGCGACGTGGTGCCCATGACTCTTTATCTTGCGCTTGTAACGCGGCATTTAAACCGGCCACCAGACCTTGTGCACCGGCTTCTTCATAGCCCGTGGTACCGTTAATTTGCCCAGCAAAAAACAACCCGTGAATATATTTGGTCTCTAGCGTCTGTTGCAGATCACGCGGATCAAAGTAATCATATTCGATCGCGTAGCCAGGGCGCGTAATGTGCGCATTTTCAAAGCCTTTAATCGAACGTACTAGTTCAACTTGAACATCAAATGGCAAACTGGTTGAGATGCCATTTGGATAGACTTCATGAGTGTTCAAACCTTCCGGCTCGACGAAAATCTGGTGAGAATTTTTGTCAGCAAAGCGCATGACTTTGTCTTCGATGGACGGACAATAACGTGGACCGACGCCTTCGATAACGCCCGAATACATCGGTGAACGATCTAAACCACCACGGATAACTTCATGGGTTTGATCGTTAGTGTGCGTGATGTAGCAACTTATTTGCTGAGGATGATCCTCAGGTTTACCCATAAACGAGAATAACGGCGTGGGTGTATCGCCAGGTTGTTCTTGCATCACTGAAAAGTCAATTGACTTGGCATCAATGCGAGGGGGTGTCCCGGTTTTTAAGCGGTCGACTCGCAGTGGTAACTCACGTAAGCGTTTTGCCAAAGCATTGGCTGGAGGATCACCTGCACGTCCGCCCTGGTAATTATTCAAACCAATATGAATTTGTCCGCCTAAAAACGTTCCTACGGTCAAAACAACGGTTTTCGCACTGAATTTCAAGCCCATTTGGGTAACAACACCAACGACACGATCATTTTCAACGATCAAGTCATCGCAGGCTTGTTGGAACAAGCTTAGATTTTCTTGGTTTTCGAGCAGACTTCGAATAGCAGCTTTGTACAACACACGATCGGCTTGTGCGCGGGTTGCTCGAACGGCTGGGCCTTTCGATGAATTTAGCGTGCGAAATTGAATCCCTGCACGATCAGCAGCCATTGCCATGGCACCGCCTAAGGCATCAATTTCTTTTACCAAATGGCCTTTACCAATACCACCGATGGCTGGGTTACATGACATTTGTCCCAGTGTCTCGATATTGTGCGTCAGCAACAACGTTTGACAGCCCATGCGAGCTGCAGCAAGCGCTGCTTCGGTACCGGCATGTCCTCCACCAACGACAATAACGTCGTAATGCTGATGGCAAGAAGCGTGGTTTGACATAAAGCTTTCCAGATAACCTAAGTGAAAAAATGTAGCCGTATAGTTTAACGCTAAATGGCTTAGATCGAAACGGTTAAATTTCGTTCAGTGCGTCAATTTGAATTTAGCCTAAAGACTTTAAAGATCATTAAAAAAAGAAAAGGATCTTTTGTTTAGATCTTTTATTGCTATTACTACTAGCATTGAGATTTCTGTGGATAACCGACCGCAGGTCAATTGGATCAAGGATCAAAATGATCTACTAAACTGTGATCAATACCTGATCCTTGTTCTGATCAAACGGTGGATAACTTAGGTGTTTATCCACAGGTCGAGTTATACACATAGTTGTACAGTGAGTATCTACAGATCTCAGACGATCTTATACAGGCTTTACTCACAGATGCGTCAGTATAGATCCTAACCATGTTGATGCTTTTTTCTCCGGATCGTCTTGTGACATATCAATTTCAAGCGTTGGAATCAGCCGTTTGGCACCACATTTTTCGAGTAATTGATCAAAATCACGGCCTGCGGCACAGTAGGTATCGTAGCAACTATCACCCACAGCGATGACGGCATAGCGCAGATCAACCAGTGAAGGCAGTTTGCGGTGTAGATCAGCAGCGAAATCTAGCATGCTATCGGCGTACTCACCGGCCCCGTGGCTAGCAATACAGCTTAACCAGATACTCTCAGCGTCGAGTGCGCCGATTAATTCACTGTAATCAGGTTCGTAATGCATGCGGGTTTGGATACCTGCATTTTGCAGTTGTTCGCTGAGTTGATCAGCTAAGTATTCGGTGTTGCCAGAAGTGGTTGCAACAAGGATATCGATGGTTGGCATAAGACTTACTCTGTCGATGTTTAAAGACGCAAATGATGCTTATGATACCACTTGATTACGGCCTTTGCGTTTGGCTTCTAATAATGCGGCATCAGCGCGCTGCAGCGCTTCTTGCAGCGTTTCATTATGGTTGATTTGCACGATACCGAAGCTGGCGTAAAGCTGAACTGAGCCTTTCGGAGTTGCTACCGCGGGTAGGCTTTGGCGTAAACGTTCAACCGTATCATGTGCTTGTTTAAGGTCTTGATCGTGCAGCAAAATGAGAAACTCATCGCCACCAAAGCGGCCGAGTAAATCGCCTTGGCGAATCAAAGCGCGGATGGTTTGTGCTGCTAATACCAGCGCTTGATCGCCGACTAAGTGGCCATAGTGATCGTTGATCGCTTTAAAGGCATCGAGATCGAATACCACCAAAGCGAGTGGAAAATCAGACTCGCGTCGGCCTTGCAATTGGCGTTCAGCGAGTTTGAAAAAGTGCCCACGGCTCGCCACTTGGGTGAGGTTGTCGATTCTAGTTTGTTGTTCAAGATCGCGATTCTGCTGCAACAATGATGGAACAGATAGCCCAAAATAGGCATTTGCAGCAATCACGCACAGGGCAAATTGGTAGGTTAAAGCATGTTCGTCAACGCCATAAAAGCCGAACCAAAGGGCAATAACGAGGCTGATGACCGCGAGACTAACGAGGGTCCGTTCGAGTGACTCGGTAAAAACAATCCACATTTGCGGTAAGCTGACAAAGAAGATGAAGTAGGCCACGGCCGGATGGTTGTAGTAGTAATCAGAAGTAATCACGAGGCCGACAATCGCAACCATGATAAATAACTTACGGTGCCATAGATGCTGCCACAAAGGCGTATAGCTGCGTTTGACGGTCAGTGGCCGCAACCAACTTGAGTCGTAATCCCAGATCCTTGATAACACTAGGATGAAAAAAGGTGTTAACACAAGCGCGCCTGCTAAGTCGCCAATCCACCAAAGGAGCCAGCTGCTGGCAATATTGTCGAGGCTCATGCCGCCGATTAAATAGAAACCAGTGAGCCCAGACCAGGTGCCGAGCAAGGTTGTCAGAATGATGATTGAGAGAAAAGACAATACCCGTTGGGGTGCTTGGTGAAGCTCCCATTTGCCAATCGCAGCGCGAAAATAGAAACCACCTATGGCGTAAGCAAAGGTATGTGCAGAACCCAAGATTAAGCTATTTGTGAGTTGCGTCACCAGGGGCGGCGGCTGTGATTGGTCTAAATACATCCACATGCCGGCGCACAAGGTTGCGGCAAGTATCGGTAGAAAACCGCGGCGACCAATGAGTATAAAAGTAGCGAGTGACAAACCAGCAGGTGGATACCAAAGGCTAATATAAGGTTGGTATTCGAGTAATCGAGCGGCCCACCAAACCAGTAGCCACAGGCATATCAAGGCAAAATAGCGAAACGAGCTACTGGCAAATAAATGTAGGGGTTTCGTGTGCAACTTAGGAATCCACTGTCGTTCTTATTTTTCCGTGTAGCTTTAATGTAAAGCACAAGAAGCGACAAAAGGAAACTTTTTACGACCAATGCGATGGTGATGATGCGTGAAGTTTGATACTTTTCATTCATTATTTCAGCAAAAAGAGAATTACTATGCAGCGTTCGAGTATTTGGCTTTCGGTAGCAGCTGTTGCCGTAGTCAGTTTTGGTATGGGTGATGTATATGCTTCAGCGATCAAACAGACCAAAGGCGACTACGAAGACAAGTTTCGTCAACTTGATGAAGTGCTTCCAACCCCCAACGTGTATCGCAGTGCGGCCGGTGAACCAGGTGAAAACTATTGGCAACAGCGCGCTGATTATGAAATCAATGTTCGCTTAGATGAAGAAAAGCGTCGTCTTGATGCCTCTGAAACCATCACTTATCACAATAATTCTCCGTATACACTGAAATATATTTGGTTTCATTTAGATCAAAACATCTTTCGCAATGATTCTATCGCCGAGCGAACGGCAACTTTTGGCAGTCGCCCTGACGTTGATTTAAACGGTATTGATAAGCCTGCACGGTTATCGCTGGGCCAGTTGCGCCGACAACAGTTTATGACTGACAACGAGCTTGGTTTTGAAATCAAGAAAGTTGCCGCAGACAGCGGTGATGCGCTGAGTTTTACCATTGTTGGCACCAATATGCGTGTCGATTTACCAGAACCACTGGCGCCAGGTGAGACCACTGAAATCGCCATTGATTTTGGCTACAACATTGTCGAAGAAGATGCCGTAGGTGCGCGTTCTGGTTACGAGCACTTCCCTGACGATGCCCGTGAAGGCGGCAATGATCTGTTCTTGATTGCGCAGTGGTATCCGCGCGTGACGGCATTTACTGATTACGAAGCTTGGACCAACAAAGAATTCCTAGGTAGTGGCGAATTCACTATGGAGTTTGGTGATTTCGAAGTGAGCATTGATGTGCCCGCAGACCATATTGTGTCTGCTAGTGGAGTCCTGCAGAACCCTCGCCAAGTGCTCACAGCTACGCAACGTGAGCGTTTAGAGCAAGCCCGTACGGCTGATGAGCCAGTCTTTGTTGTTACCGAAGAGGAAGCACTCGAGAACGAGAAAGCTGGTACCGACGAGCGTAAAGTATGGCGTTTCAAAGCCGATAACGTGCGTGATTTCGCTTGGGCTTCGTCGCGAAAGTTTATGTGGGATGCGCAAGGCTATCAGCAAGGTGGTGACGTACAGCCAGAAGTGATGGCGATGTCATTTTATCCGAAAGAGGGTGGCGACCTGTGGAAGAAGTATTCGACCGCATCTGTGATCCACACCATGGAAGTTTATAGTCGTTTCTCGTTTGACTATCCGTATCCAACTGCGCAATCGGTCAACGGTCCGGTTGGTGGTATGGAATACCCGATGATCACCTTCAATGGCCCGCGTACTGAGCTGCAAGACGATGGTTCTCGCACCTATTCACTGGCCGAGAAGCGCTTTTTGATCGGTGTGGTGATTCACGAGATTGGCCACATTTACTTCCCGATGATTGTGAACTCTGACGAGCGCCAATGGACCTGGATGGACGAAGGTCTTAATAGTTTCCTCGACGGTGTAGCAGGGCGAGAATGGGATCCTCAGATTCCATGGGGTGTTGAGCCTCGCGGCATCATTGATTATATGAAGTCATCGGTACAAGTACCGATTATGACGCAGTCGGACAGTGTGTTGCGCTTAGGTCCAAATGCATACACCAAGCCTGCTGCGGCATTGAATATTTTACGCGAAGTGGTAATGGGTCGTGAGTTGTTTGACTTTGCTTTCCGTGAATTTGCCCAGCGTTGGATGTTCAAGCGTCCAACGCCAGCTGATTTTTTCCGCACTATGGAAGAAGCTTCAGGGGTGGATCTTGACTGGTTCTGGCGCGGTTGGTTCTACACCACTGATCATGTCGACTTGAGTCTGGATCGGGTCTACAAACTGCGCATGGATACGCGTGATCCAGACATCGATTGGCAGCGCCATCGTGAGGCAGAAGCAGAGAAACCTACGTCTTATTTCGTCCAGCGCAATGAAGCCGAAGGTCGTAAAACTTGGGTCGAAATGAATCCAGAAATACGCGATTTTCACGACGAAAACGATCGTTTCACGGTGACCAACAAGCAACGCAACGCTTATCAGTCGTTCCTTGAAAAGCTTGAGCCTTGGGAGCGTCGCGTGTTTGATCGTGCAGTGGCTGAAGACAAGAACTACTATGTGCTCGACTTCTCGAACGTCGGTGGTTTGGTGATGCCGATTTTGTTGGAGATGACTTATGCCGATGGTAGTACTGACAGCTACCACATTCCAGCTGAGATCTGGCGTCGCAATGCCAAGCAGGTGAGTAAGTTGATTGTCACTGACAAAGAAGTTGTGAGCTTCGCGGTTGACCCGAATTGGGAAACGGCGGACGTGGATATTTCGAACAACTACTATCCGCGCCAGTTTATCGAATCACGGATTGAAGCTTTCAAAGCAACCCGTGGGACCGACCACATCAGTCGTGACTTGATGCAAGAAGCCAAAACCAAGTTGAAGTCAGAATCAGACGATGACGAGGAGAGCGATGAGAACTAAGTTCTTTTTGCTGGTAGTCGCCTTGTGTTGGGTGGGTAGCTTAGCTGCCCACCAACTAAAATCTGGTGTTACTACGATTTTATTTAACGAGCGCACAGGCAATATTGAGATCATGCATCGCTTTGTGTTGCATGACGCTGAACACGCTGTTGGCGAGCTGTTTAATAAAAAACAGGCGGATATTCACACCGATGAAGAAACCCGCGCACTGTTTGCTGCGTATGTGTTAGAAGCTTTTGCTTTGCAAACAGCAGATAGGCAATCCTTAGCACTGGAAAGTGTAGGCTATCAGGTCGAAGGACGCGATTTTTGGGTTTATCAAGAAGTTGCCATGCCAACTGAGCTAACGGGTTTGCGAGTTAAACAAAAAGCGTTGCAAGAATTGTGGACGGATCAACAGAATTTGGTCAATATTGAGCGTGATGATCGCGTGCAAAGCCTGCAGTTCAACGCGAAAGACGATTGGCTAAGCGTTTCTTTTTAATTTTTTTCAGCCGGAGGTGGCATGCTACGTACTCTCATAGCCTTTGTGATAGCCGTAGTTGCTGCCGCCATTGTCGGCAGTGTGATTCAAACCCAATTCAATTTGGCAGCGCTCGTTGAGTTGTCTGTTCCTATCCCGTTTGATGTCAGAATTTCGACGATAATTCACGATATTATTCATTTTTCGCCGATATTCGCTGCAATTGTTGCTGCGGTACTCATAGTGGCTTTACCCATTGCTGCTGCACTTGCGCGCTGGCGCCGCGCTGCGGAACGCTGGTGGTTCGTGGTAGCAGGATTTGTCGGCTTGTTGGTGGCTTTTATCCTGGTGAATAGTGTGGCTCCAATGCCAACTTTGATCGCGGCGACTCGTGAGTGGACGGGATTATTAGCGATGGCCGCAACGGGTGCACTGGCCGGCTGGTTGTTTGATCGGCTGTGGCGACCAACGCCCCGTGAATTAGAGGAGCCTATGGTATGAGTATGCTGCTATTGCTAGGCCTAGCCCTGAACGAAGTAGTGTTGGCGAACGACTTGAATTATCCGTGGGATCTGACCGAGCTGCCAGAACAACCTGGCAGTTTCTTAGTGACCGAGCGCACCGGCGGCTTTAAACATATTTCTGAGCTTGGCTTTGTCGATGAAATACCTTTAGCACTTCCCGACCTGTTCGTGTCGGGGCAAAGCGGTTTGTTTGCGGTAAGCTTGGCACCCGACTTTGCCGAAAGTCGCGCGATTTACTTCAGTTATTCCTGCGACACTGTGAAAGCCAATACCACCTGTGTGGCGCGTGGTGAGTTATCTGGAACGCGTCCCTTACAAGTGACGGAGCTGGAGCAAATTTTCGTCGCAGATGCGCAGCGTGAAGGTGCAGCGCACTATGGTGGACGCATGGCTTGGCTTGCCGATAATACCTTGGTATTGACGCTCGGTGATGGCTTCGACTGGCGTGAACAGGCACAGGTGCTCAGTAACCACTTCGGCAAGACGGTGCGGATGAACGCCGATGGTAGCGTAGCTGCTGATAACCCGTTCCCAGACAAAGCGGGTGGTTATATTTTTAGTTATGGGCATCGTAACAGTCAGGGCATCGTTTACGACGCACAAACGGATACGATTTGGCAGCATGAACATGGTCCTAAAGGTGGCGATGAAATTAACCGACTGCAGGCGGGCAAAAATTACGGCTGGCCAATCGTCAGTTACGGCATTGATTACACTGGAGCCATGGTGACGCCTTATCAGCAACTGCCTGGTGTGGTCGATCCTGTGTATCAATGGACGCCATCGTTAGCACCGTCAGATATGGCGCTTTATCAACATGCAGCGCTAGAGCAATGGCAAGGACATTTGTTCGTTACGCAATTGGCTGGCAAACGCCTCCAGGTGTTTGCGCCAACAGCTGAAGGCTGGCGCTTAGCTGATGAAATTGAAGTCGCGGGCGGCAGTCGCTTGCGTGCTGTGACAGTGAGCGCCGCAGGCGATGTATACGTGTTAACGGACAGCGAAAATGGCCAGCTGATTCGTCTGGAGCCTTAATTTTTGGTAAAGGGCATTCGTAATTCTTACACATATGCTACTTTGTAAAGACACTATTTTTAGTTGATAAGAGGTTGTGTCATGAACAAATGGATCCCAGTAATTGCCGCAACAGCTGTTTTTGTAGCTGGCTGTCAAACACCAATGACCAATACCCAAAAAGGCGCTGCCATTGGCGCTGTAGCGGGTGCATTGCTTGGTAAAGGTACGGGTGACCACGATAAGAGTCGCTATGTCTGGGGTGCTGCGGTAGGCGCGTTGGCCGGAAGTGCGATTGGCTCTTATATGGATCGCCAAGAAGAGGAATTTCGTGAAGAGCTATCGGGTAGCGGCGTGCAGGTTATTCGTGATGGCGATACCATTCGTTTGCAATTACCGAGCAACATTACCTTTGCCACCGACAGTGCCGTGATTGCGTCTAACTTTAATCCGGTGTTGAACGACGTAGCGCGGGTTTTGAACCAGTATGAAAAGACCACCATGATTGTTGAAGGCCATACCGATAGCACCGGCTCAGCGGAATATAACCAACAGTTATCGCTGAATCGTGCCAATGCAGTCCGTAATCACTTGGTTGGCAGTGCGGTAGATTCGCGTCGTGTGACCACTATGGGATTTGGTGAGACGCAACCGGTTGCTACCAACGAAACCGAAACTGGGCGCCAATTGAACCGTCGGGTTGAACTGCGGATAGTGCCAAATACCGTGGAATAAGATCTCTTTAAAGAGTGAAAGCGCACTTTATGGTGCGCTTTTTTATGTCTGCTTATCTAGCGCCTGTTGTACCCGAATAAGCCAACGTGCGGCCGTGAGTTTGGCATTGAAATCGAGTTTATCGGCGATTTGATAGAGCTTAAACAAGCGATGATAAAAGCGTGCGCGGTAACGCAACAATTGTTGCTCAGAGAGTTTCCGCTCGTTGAGTTCGTGCAATTCCCGCTCCAACGCTTGTAATATGTGTCGCTGGCGACGGCGCAAATTGGTCGGAAATACCAACCGATAACTGGCCATGGCTAACAGCGGTGCCGCGATAACTGCAAGCGCAATACTGACCGATTGAAAAGCGTCAAATTCATAATGCAAATTGGGCTGCATTAACAGAAGAAATACTAAGATAGCGTCCATCGAACCCGGCGCCGTGCGGTTGTGCGCCATGGGGATTCCCGCTAACAGCACTACCGGTAATAAACACAGTAGCATGGTGAAAATGCTGTCGGTATGCGGCCATAAGAAAGCTTGAATCAACAATGCCAAGCTGGCGCCGGCAGTTTGTCCCAGGAACACGTAATACATGGTTTTCGCCGGATTTTCGGCGGTCGAAAATAGGGTCAGCATCACGGATGCGCCGAGTAGCAAAAAGCCGATTTGTGGCCAGCCGGTGACCGCCCAAAACATGCTGATAAGTGCCATCACCGCGAAAGTGCGTAACGCAGTCTCTTTGGCGCCACGCCAGTCACGATGCAACAGCACTGAAGGTGCACGTACTGATTGCGCGGTGGCGCCGCTCTCACGGAAGGCTAGACGTTCCGTTGCCGCTTGCTCAAACTCGACGAAAGCTGCGGCCAGCGGTGTTTCGGCAACCAAAGGCTGTAATGCTGCGATACTCGTGCGCATGGCGTTGATGTCATTATCAATAATGGCTTGCGCGCAGGTATTCAGAGCTTCACTCAGGGGCTCTGAAGCCGATAGACCTTCGTTGCTAAAATAGCGCGTCTCCAGTTGTGCAAAGATTCCTAATTGCGCGTTCAGCAAGCGTCGAAACAAACGCGCCGATAAATGCGCCGAAGGCGAACCTGTGCCGTGCTCGGCAAGCTGGGTTTCTAAGTGCGCCAGTTGGGTGATCTGCTCGTGGATCGGTAGCTTATCAATACTGCCTTGGGCAAAGGCTTTAGCAAGTAGTTGCAAGTTCGCAGCAGTGTGTCGACGCACACGGTTGACCAGGGTTTGCTCGGCCCGTTTATAAGTGAACAAATAGCCGATGATAAGGGCAGTAAAGATACCCAGCATCACGGTGATCATGCGGTCGATGCCGAGCGGGAGTAACGCATCGGTGGTGCGCGTTAGCAGTACCACCATGGAAGCTGAGTAGCCAGCCAGCACGGCACCATAGGAAATCAAACCATGCAGCAAGGTCGAGGTGTAGACGCAACCCACTACCCAGAGCGTGAGTAATAATCCCGCGTAAAAGGTCGCATCAAGCGTAAGCGTAACGATGAGGATGCCAACGGTGGTGCCAATAATGGTACCTAGCGCTCGATAGCCGGCTTTTTCGAGCAACAAGCCGCGGGTAGGCTGTGATACCGACCAAACGGTCATCGCAGCCCATTGTGGATGTTCTAAGCCAAGTGCCCAAGCCAAGAACAGCGCCAGACAAGCAGCGCTCCCGGTTCGAATACCGAACCGGAAACGGGTGTAGTCAAAACCAAATTGCGCGAACTTAGTTGTTGTTGCGGTCATCCACTAATAACGCGATTGCGCCGTCTCCTGTGACGTTACATGCGGTACCAAAGCTATCTTGCGCCATGTACAAGGCGATCATCAGCGCGACAGCGGTTTCACCAAAGCCTAGCATAGAACCTAGCAGGCCGACTGCTGACATCACGGCACCACCAGGAACGCCCGGCGCTGCCAGCATTACCACACCTAACATCATGATAAACGGCAAAATGGTGAAAAACGAGGGAATCGCTAGCGAATCATGGAGGAACATCACTGCCAGCGCGCAACTGACAATGGTAATGGTTGAGCCAGCTAAGTGCGTGGTTGCACAAAGCGGAATCACAAAATCAGCGACGTCGTCGTTCACCTTATTCTCACGCGCACAGCGCAATGTCACCGGAATGGTGGCAGCGCTCGACATGGTACCTAAGGCGGTGAAGTAGGCCGGTAACATGTTCTTGAGCAGCATCAGCGGGCTACGACCTTGGCGTAAGCCTGCTAACACGTACATAGCGCTGAGATACACCCAGTGTAATGCGACTGCCATCAGCAGCACCACGCCGAAGGTTTGTAGGGTTTGGAACACAGTTCCGGCGTGCGCCATACCGGCAAAGACACCGGCAATGTAGAAGGGCAGTAGTGGGATAATTACGCTCGCCAGTAAGCGCTCGATGATGTCGCGCCCTTGGTCAGACAGTTGTTTGAGCGCGGCCGCCTGAGTTGCTGCAATACCCAAACCAAAAATAAAGGCCAAGACCAGTGCCGTCATGATGCCGAACACTGGTGGAATATCCATGGTGATGAAGGGTTCAAGCACTTGCGTAGCGGTACTGGCATCGGTGCCAGCGGCCGTTAGCATGGGGACCACCAAACTCGCGATGAAATAAGCTGCGATGCCCGCCACAATGGTCGAGAGATAAGCGATTACGAGCGTTCGCACCAACAACTTGCCGGAATTCTGCGGCAGCCCAGCAATACCACTAGTGATAAAGAACAGAATTAATAGTGGAATGGTGAAAAATAGCAATTCGCCGAATAGGGCCTTAAAAGTCAGCAGAAGCTGGGTAAACCACTCTGGCATGTACAAACCGATCAAGGTTCCTAACACGATACCGAGTACGAGTTTAAGAATGAGTCCCATAGTGTTGCTCTCGTTAGTTGGGGGGTAGGAAGTTTATTTACCGATGCAGAACGAACTAAAAATCTTGCCGAGTAAGTCGTCGGAAGTAAACTCACCGGTGATTTCATTCAAATGTTGCTGCGCTAAGCGTAGCTCTTCAGCCAAGATTTCACCAGCAACATGCTGTTCTAATGCTTCTTGTCCAGTAAGTAAGTGCTCACGTGCTTTTTCTAGCGCGGTCAGATGCCGACGGCGCGCCATGAAGCTGCCTTCGCTAGTGGCTTGGTAGCCAACGCATTGCTTTAAGTGCTCGCGCAGTAGTTCGATACCGTGGCCGGTTTTAGCTGATAAATGCAGCACTGGGATGCCAGCAATAGTTTCAATTTGCACTGGCTCGGCATTTAAATCGACTTTGTTGCGGATCACTGTATAGGGCAATTCGGCCGGCAACTGCTCAAAAAACTCAGGCCAAATATCGGCTGGATGGACGGCGTCAGTTTCGGTGGCGTCAACCATAAAGAGTACGCGGTCAGCGCCGCGGATCTCGTCCCACGCGCGTTGAATGCCAATGCGTTCGACTTCATCAGGGCTTTCACGCAAGCCGGCCGTATCAATGATATGCAGTGGCATACCGTCAATTTGAATATGCTCGCGTAAGACATCACGCGTGGTACCGGCAATAGCGGTCACGATTGCCGATTCACGCCCGGCGAGGGCATTCAATAAGCTGGATTTGCCAGCATTGGGGCGTCCTGCAATGACCACCTTCATGCCTTCTCGCAGCAACGAGCCTTGCTTGGCTTGCACCATGACGCTGTGCATATTGTCGAGAATGGCTTCCAAGTCTGCAGCGACTTTGCCGTCACTAAGAAAGTCGATTTCTTCGTCGGGAAAGTCGATGGCTGCTTCAACGAACATGCGCAGCGCAATCACCGCATCGACCAACTGGTCGATCTCATGTGAGAAACCGCCTTGTAGACTCTGAAGAGCAGCTTTGGCAGCTTGTTCCGAGGTAGTGTCGATAAGATCAGCAATGGCTTCAGCTTGGGTTAAATCAAGCTTATCGTTCAAAAAGGCGCGTTCGCTAAACTCACCTGGGCGCGCAGGGCGCACATCGGGTAAGTCGAGGATCGCTTTGATGATCATATCAATAAGTACAGGGCCACCGTGCCCTTGCAGTTCGAGCACGTCTTCACCGGTAAAGGAATTCGGTCCGGCAAAAAACAGCGCGATACCCTCGTCCAGTAATTGACCTTGGCTATCACGAAATGGCGTGTATTCGGCTTTACGCGGGGTAGGGCAATGGCCTAGCAGTGTCTCGGCGACGCGCCGCGCTGCTGGGCCACTGACGCGAACGATACCGACGCCGCCACGCCCAGGAGGCGTGGCTTGCGCAACAATGGTATCGTTCGAGAGCTCTAGACTCATTTCTTCTTACGGCGCTCCATAATGCCTTTTTTCTCAAGGCCACGGTAGATCCATTGCATCTGGCCAATAGTGATCAAGTTGTTGCTTAACCAGTACAGTACCAGACCTGATGGGAACCACAGGAAGAACACCGTAAAGATAACCGGCATATATTGCATGATCTTCTGTTGCATCGGATCGGTAGCTGGCGTCGGCTGTAGTTTTTGCATGAACCACATCGACACACCCATCAGCAATGGCAAGATGTAGTACGGGTCTTTCGCCGATAAATCTTCAATCCACAGGAACAGTGGCGCGTGACGTAGTTCGACACTTTCCAATAAGACCCAGTACAAGGCCAAGAAAATTGGTAATTGCAGCAACATCGGCAAACAGCCGCCGAGCGGGTTTACTTTTTCTTCTTTGTAGAGCTTCATCATCGCTTGCGACATTTTCTGACGGTCGTCGCCATAGCGCTCTTTCAAAGCCTGCATTTTCGGCTGCACCATGCGCATTTTTGCCATAGAGACATATTGTGCTTTGGTCAGCGGGTAGAGTACGGCTTTGATGATCACGGTGACTGCGATAATTGACAGACCCCAGTTGATCAGGAAGCTCTGCAGAATCTGCAGTAATTTAAAGATCGGCTGGGCCAACCACCACAAGAAACCATAATCGACGGTTAAATCGAGGTTCTCGGCAACATTGGCCATTGCGTCTTGGTCTTTGGGTCCAACAAACAAGGTGGCGCGAATGTCAGCGCTGCTGTTTGGCGCAACGGTCGCGGTTGGATACATGACACGCATTAGCGCCTGATTGTTTGACAGAATACTTGAAGAAAGTTGTTTAGTGCCTTCTACACGAGGAATCCAAGCGCTGACAAAGTAGTGTTCCAGCATCGCTACCCAGCCGGTTTCGGTGGCACGGTTCAATGGCGAATCTTTCATGTCATCGAAGGCATATTTGTCATAGCGATCTTCGTCCCATGAGTATGCGCCACCTAAATAGGTTGGCATCATCATGTTGCCGCCGCCTTGGATCATGACTTGCTTCAATTGTGCGTAGAACTGTACTTCTTTGTGTTGAGCGCCGGCGTTTTGTACGGTGTAAATGACGTCAATTGCGTAAGAGCCTTTGTTGAAAACGAAGGTTTTAGTGATTTTCGAACCATCTTCTAAAGTGTAGGTCATTGGCACACGAAGGCTATCACCCGACATCTCGTAGCTGTCACGTTCCACGTAGAACAACGGACGACCAGCGGCAGAGTCTGTGCCATCGCGTCCGACTAGGCCTGATTGTGCAATGTACAGGCGCGCTGGGTCATCGTGGAGGAGTTCGAAACGCTCTTCTGAGTCTTGAGTTCGCGCGAATTCAAGCAGTTGCGCGTTGACGATATCACCACCGCGAAGCGCGATAGATACCTCAAGAACGTCAGTTTTAACATTGACTCGAGCACTTTGTGGAGCTTCAGCCGTTGGTGTTGCGCCAGGTGTCGCTGATGGAATGCTTTCATCGGCGCGTAGTTCGCTGTTGCTGTTTGGCACTGCACTTTCGGCTTGACCTCCCGGAGTCGGTTGGCTCGCTTGTTGTGTGGCTTTTTGAGTTCCAGCTGGCGGGGTGTCTGCCACCCACGTTTGGAAGAGGAAAAAGCTGACCACCAAAAAGGCGATAAACAATATAGAACGTGGCGAATTCATAAGTCCTTCGTCTCTGTTTTACTTTCGTTCGTTGATTCCGATGCATTATTGTTTGGCACCGGGTCGTAGCCGCCCGGGTGCCCGGGATGACATTTACTAATGCGTTTACTGGCAAGCCAGAAGCCCCGCATCATACCATGCTTTTGTATCGCCTCGATGGCGTATTGCGAACAGGTAGGGTGAAACCTACAGCGCGGTCCTAATAGTGGGCTTATGAACCACTGGTAGAGTCGGATGCAGCCGATAGGAATTGCACGCAACGCTTTGTTAATGTTCGCCATAAGTAATCGAGCCGTTGTTGTAGAACATCACTTTCGAGATCGACGATACCGGTTTTCGCGATAACGATGATATCGAATGGCGGTATTTTATGCTGTTTTAGGCGAAAATTCTCGCGAATCTTGCGTTTTATGCGATTTCGATCAACAGCTCGTTTGGCACGCTTCTTGGAAATCGTGACACCGATGCGAGGATGGTCTAACTGATTGGGTACTGCGAGCATGGTGAGTTCAGCTGTGACAGCTTTCACCGGGGGATGATTGAAGACTTGCTGAAATTGAGCGGGAGTTAACAGGCGTAACTCCCGACCATATGAAAACTGCTTCAATTACGCAGACAGGACTTTACGGCCCTTGGCACGACGACGCGCCAAAACTTGACGACCGTTTTTTGTTGCCATACGAGCACGGAAACCGTGAGTGCGCTTGCGCTTCAATACGCTTGGTTGAAATGTTCTTTTCATGACGTTACTTCCGTAATCGAGTTACCTAAAAATTTAGAGCGCGAATTCTACCTATTAAAAGGATCAAAGTCAACGTGAAAAGGTATCCACAATTAGCAAAAGCGAATCATTTTTATTGTGGATAACTTTTCCGCAATTGGTCGCATAATTTGCCCCCGAGGCTAGCCTATTCGGTATTACTTCAGTACAATCAATGGAATCAAATTATACAAAATAATCCGTACAAAACTCGTTGTTTTGGTGCAAAAGTGGGTGCGCCAATGAGGATCGTGCGAGCTATAAGAATAAGCAGGGGTGAAGGGTGAGCAAATCGCTCTGGCAACAATGTACTGATCGGCTACAGGGTGAATTGTCGACACAGCACTTTAACACATGGATCAGGCCATTACAGGCGGATCAAAAAGATGGCACGCTTACGTTGTACGCGCCCAATATGTATGTGGTGGACTGGGTCAAAGACAAATACCTTAGCGTGATTAACGATTATTTGACCGACGCGGCAAAAGAGAAAGGAGCGCAAGCACCGAACGTCTCATTTGTTGTGGGTGGTCTCGAACAAGCAAAGAACGGTAGTGATCGACCTGCGGCACGTTCAGAAATTCGACGACAGGCGGTTGAGCGCCCAGCGCGTCGGCAAAGTCCTTGGGATGAAGATACCCCCGCGCCAGCATTCGAATGTAATATCCATCCCGAATACACGTTTGATAATTTCGTTGAAGGTAAATCGAACCAGTTAGCTCGCGCTGCGGCATTGCAGGTTGCCGAGAATCCTGGTGGGGTTTACAACCCTTTGTTTGTCTATGGCGGTACAGGTTTAGGTAAAACCCACTTGCTACATGCAGTGGGCAACGCCATCATGGCCAACAAAAAAGGCGCAAAAGTGTTTTACATGCGCGCCGAGCGTTTTGTTCAGGACATGGTGAACGCGCTCAAGAATAACTCCATCAACGAGTTTAAGCGCTACTATCGGTCAGTCGATGCATTACTGATTGACGATATTCACTTTTTTGCCAATAAGAAGGGTTCACAAGAAGAATTCTTCCATACTTTCAATGCCTTACTTGAAGGTAATCAGCAAATCATTATGACCAGTGACCTCTACCCGAAAGAAATCGAAGGGGTAGAGGATCGCTTACGTTCGCGCTTTGGTTGGGGACTCACCATTGCTATTGAGCCACCGGAACTTGAGACGCGAGTAGCGATTTTGATTCGCAAGGCGCAAGAGCGCGGTATTACCTTGCCGCACGAGGTTGCATTTTTTATTGCCAAACGCCTGCGCTCCAATGTTCGTGAACTTGAAGGTGCATTGAATCGTTTAGCAGCGAATGTGAATCTCACTGGTCGACAAATTACTATCGACTTCGTTCGTGAAGCATTGCGCGATTTGATTGCCGCGCAAGAAAAACTAGTAACAATAGATAATATTCAGAAAACCGTGGCCGAGTATTACAATATCAAGGTTGCGGACCTGCTGTCGAAACGTCGCACGCGTTCGGTGACACGTCCGCGTCAGTTGGCGATGGCGTTAGCAAAAGAGCTAACGAACCATAGTTTGCCCGAAATTGGTGATGCCTTCGGTGGCCGTGACCATACGACGGTTTTACATGCTTGTCGCAAAATACAAAAACTTAAAGACGAGCAGCATGATATAAAAGAAGACTATCGAAACTTAATCCGCACGTTGTCAGCCTAAAAGCGTTTGGTTACAGGCCGGTGCTGTATATAAAAAGAAAAGGGGAATGACGGGATGAAATTCATCATCAATCGCGACGCGTTTTTAAAACCTCTTCAGGTCGTAAGTGGGGCAGTGGAACGCCGCCATACGATTCCAATTTTGTCGAACGTGCTGATTCAAGTTGCCAGCGACCACATTCGACTCACGGGCACTGACTTAGAAGTCGAGTTGGTATCTGTCTGTCCAATTGAGAATGGCGAAGAAGGTCAGGTAACGGTTCCGGCGAAGAAGCTGGTCGATATCGTTCGCAGTCTGCCGGAAGGCGCGCAAGTTGAAGTAAGTGCTAGCGCCGAGAAAGCGACCATTCGTTCGGGGCGTAGTAAATTCACTTTAGCGACCTTATCGGCCGATGATTTCCCTAATATCGATGACTGGGATAGCGACATTCAGTTGGTGACCACGCAAGGTGTACTTCGCGATTTGATGGAGCGCACCCACTTTTCGATGGCCAACCAAGACGTGCGTTACTACCTAAACGGCATGCTATTTGAAACTGACGCGAATATTTTGCGTACGGTTGCTACCGATGGGCATCGTCTTGCTATGAGCTCAGTTGAAGTGCCGCAGCCGAATCTGGCCGGACGCCAAGTGATTGTTCCGCGTAAAGGTATTCTTGAATTGATGCGGCTACTCGATCATGCTGACAACGAAGCCAAAGTCGCGATTGGTGCGAATCACATTCGTGTCGAAACCAACGGTATGTCGTTCACCAGCAAGTTAGTTGACGGACGCTTTCCGGATTACCGACGCGTATTGCCACAAGGTGGTGACAAATTTGTCATTGCTGAGCGCGATGTATTAAAGCAAGCGTGTTCACGTGCTGCGATTTTGTCGAATGAAAAATATCGTGGTGTGCGCGTCACGCTGAGTAATGGTGAGATGTGCCTAACGGCCAACAACCCCGAACAAGAAACGGCAGAAGAAGTCGTGGAAGTTGAGTATCAGGGCGAGGCACTCGAGATTGGCTTCAACGTAAGTTATCTCATCGACGTGTTGAACACGGTACAGGGTGAAAAGGTCAAAATTACACTTTCGGGTCCTGATGCAAGTGGACTCATTGAAGACAACGAAGACGATTCATCACTGTACGTGGTGATGCCGATGCGTCTTTAGTTTGTTGCCGGTTGTATAGTTAAGTATGTATATAGACGCTCTTGCGCTGACGAATTTTAGAAATTTTGCAGATGCAAAGATAACGCCAGAGCGTCGCGTCAATTTGTTTATTGGTGCGAATGGTAGCGGAAAGACGAGTCTCCTCGAATCAATTTATTGTTTGGGAGCAGGGCGGTCGTTTCGCCCCGGGAACTACAAACAGCTCATCAAACACGACATTAATGATTTTGTCGTTTTCGCTAAAGTTACTGCACAAGACGAATCGAAGCATACGGTCGGATTTCAACGCAGCCAAGATGGTGAAGTTAAGATCCGTGTCGATGGTGAGTTGTCACGAACCTTTGGTCCGATGGCGCGTTTAGTGCCGGTACAATTGATGACGCCTGAGACCATCGAGCTCATTTTAGGGGGGCCGCGTATTCGGCGTCAGTTCATTGATTGGGGAGTGTTCCACGTGGAACATTCGTTTATCGAACAATGGACGCGTTTTATGCACGTACTCAAACAGCGCAATAGTTTACTTAAACGTAGGCAGCGTTCCAGCGAGAATGCGTATTGGGATAAGCAGTTTGTTGACTATGGCGAGAATGTAGCGGCCGCAAGAGCTCGCTACATTGAGAATTTTGAGCCTGTGGTACAACAGCGACTTGCACACTTCTTACCCCAATACTCATTTAGCATCCAACTTAAGCAGGGCTGGGAGACCGGTACCACACTTGAAGAGGCTCTTGAAAAGCACCAAGACAGCGATTTTCGCTATGGTCATTCAACGGTGGGACCGCATAAAGCCGAGTTAAAGATGACCGCCAACGGTGAGGACGTGAAGAACGTTTTGTCCCGGGGTCAGATGAAGCTTTTGGTGGCAGCGCTAAAGGTTGTACAAGGGGAATACTTACGCACCCAAACGGGTGTACAATGTATCTATCTCGTGGACGACATTACCGCTGAATTGGATGTGCAGAGTAAGGAAAAATTTTGCGAAGCGTTGTTAGCAACCGAGTCGCAGATATTCGTCTCAGCGATACATAAGGGCGAGTTGCCCGATATAATAACGAACGCTGAAACAAAAATGTTCCACGTGGAACATGGAACCGTCAAGGAACTATAGAGAAGCTTGTTATGGCAGAAAATAATTACGATTCGTCCAGTATCAAAGTCCTAAAAGGACTCGATGCCGTTCGTAAAAGACCAGGCATGTATATCGGTGATACCGATGACGGCACAGGTTTGCACCACATGGTTTTCGAGGTCGTAGATAACTCGATCGATGAAGCCTTGGCTGGCCACTGTAAGGATATTATCGTCACTATCCATACCGACGATTCCGTATCGGTAAGAGATGACGGCCGTGGCATTCCTGTCGATTTACACCCTGAAGAGGGCGTATCGGCCGCACAGGTCATCATGACCGTATTGCACGCCGGTGGTAAATTCGACGATAACTCATACAAAGTTTCGGGCGGTTTGCACGGGGTAGGTGTATCGGTCGTGAACGCATTATCTGACAAATTGCAGATGACCATCCGTCGGCAAGGACACGTCTACGAGCAATTCTATAAGCTCGGCGATCCGGTAGAGCCGCTGAAGCAGATCGGTGATACAGACAGAACCGGTACCGAAATTCGCTTCTGGCCAAGCCCGACGATTTTTACCGGCATTGAATTCCACTACGACATTCTCGCAAAACGCCTGCGCGAATTGTCGTTCTTAAACTCTGGCGTCTCGATTATTTTGCAAGATGAGCGCTCAGACAGAAAAGACCATTTTAAATATGAGGGTGGTATCGCCGCATTCGTTCAGTATTTGAATGATAAAAAGACCCCGATTCATCAGGGCGTCTTTCACTTTTCAACTGAGCGTGAAGATGGCATTACGGTAGAAGTCTCGATGCAATGGAACGACACCTTCCAAGAGAATATCTACTGCTACACCAACAACATTCCACAGCGCGATGGTGGTACTCACTTAGCTGGCTTCCGCGCAGCTCTTACGCGTACGCTTAACTCTTATATGGACAAAGAGGGGCTGAGTAAGAAGTTTAAAATGACGGCAACCGGCGACGACGCGCGAGAAGGTCTCGTGGCGGTTGTTTCAGTAAAAGTACCGGATCCAAAATTCTCGTCGCAGACCAAAGAAAAGCTTGTTTCTTCTGAAGTGAAAACCGCAGTAGAGCAGTCGATGAACGACAAGTTTAGCGACTTCCTACTTGAGCATCCGAACGACGCTAAGATTATTGTCGGCAAGATTATTGATGCGGCGCGTGCGCGTGAAGCTGCACGTAAAGCTCGTGATATGACCCGTCGTAAAGGTGCACTCGACCTTGCTGGATTACCAGGGAAGCTTGCTGATTGCCAAGAGAAAGACCCAGCGCTTTCAGAACTCTACATCGTGGAGGGTGATTCTGCGGGTGGTTCTGCGAAACAGGGCCGGAACCGCAAGTTCCAAGCGATTCTGCCTTTGAAAGGTAAGATTCTGAACGTTGAGAAAGCTCGCTTTGACAAGATGCTAGCATCGCAAGAAGTGGCGACGCTTATCACCGCATTAGGTTGTGGCATTGGTCGCGACGAATACAACCCTGACAAAACGCGCTATCACCGCATCATTATCATGACCGATGCTGACGTCGACGGCTCGCACATTCGTACGCTGCTGTTGACCTTCTTCTATCGTCAGATGCCAGAATTGATTGAGCGCGGTTACATGTACATTGCACAACCACCACTGTACAAGGTGAAAAAGGGTAAGCAAGAAACCTACATTAAAGATGATCCAGGTTTGATTGCCTACTTGACCAGCTTGGCGCTTGAAAACGCGTCTTTGCATGTCAATGCTGACGCTCCAGGTATCAGTGGTGCACATTTAGAAACTCTGGTTAATGAGTACCAATTGGTACAAAACGCGATTAAGAACCGTTTGTCGCGTCGTATGCCAGAGACCTTCTTGCAGCGTTTGTTATATGCTCCGCGCCTGAGCGACGAGCGTTTGAAAGACGGTGCCGCTATGCAAGCATGGGCGGAGCAATTGCAGGGCGACCTGACGTCACGTGAAATCAACTCGGCAACCTACACTTTGAGTGTCGCATTTGATGAAGAACGTAAGATGCACTTGCCAGTTGTAACTGTGCGGATGCACGGTATCGACACCGACTACCCACTGAACTATGAGTTCTTGATGTCTCGTGATTATGACCAACTGGTCAGCATCGGTGAGAAGATCAATGGTCTCGTCGAAGAGGGGGGTTATGTGCGTCGTGGTGACAAAGAGAAGCCTGTGGACGACTTTGTCGATGCAGTTGAATGGCTGATCAATGAATCGAAGCGCGGTGTCTACATTCAGCGCTATAAAGGTCTTGGTGAAATGAACCCTGACCAATTGTGGGAAACCACGATGGATCCAGAGACTCGCCGCATGTTGCGTGTAACCATTGAAGATGCGATTGCAGCGGACCAGCTCTTCACCACCCTGATGGGTGATGAAGTTGAGCCGCGTCGTGATTTTATCGAAACGAACGCATTGAAAGTTGCGAATCTCGACGTCTAGTCCAGAGCAACGCAAAAAAAAGGAGCCGAAAGGCTCCTTTTTATTTTTAAATCAATAACTTAATCAATTTAAAACTGATATATCAGCAATCTGTAAGAAGAGGTTCCGCAGGCGTTGCAAAATCGCTTGGCGATTGCCACGTACCGCGACATCGTCAGCGTTGACCATTACATTATCAAAGAACGCATCTACAGGCTTCTGTAACGCTGCTAGCGCCTTTAACGCACCCGTGTAGTCGTTCTGCTTTAATGCAGCAGTCGAACGCAGCTCAGCTTCTTCTAGCGCTTTAACTAAGCTGATTTCTTCGCCAGCATTGAGTAAACCGCTATCGATTTTACTTGGAATGGTTTCTTCAACTTTCGCCAGAATGTTCGCAACACGTTTGTTCGCGGCCGCAAGCGCTTCCGCTTCAGACAAATTTTGGAACGCCGCGACTGCGTGCACACGCTGGTTGAAATCAACAGGGCGCGTTGGGCGACGGGCGAGTACTGCTTGAATCACATCAACACTGACACCTTGCTCTTGGTACATTGGTCGATACCGGCCCAGCAAGAACTCAAGCACTTCGTCAGCGACATTGTCATTGGTCAACAGGCTGCCGAAGCTTTGCGTTGATAAGTCGATAAGATCGGCCAAATCGAGCGGCAAATCTTTCTCGACAATGATTCGCAGTAGACCAATGGCCGCACGGCGTAAAGCAAATGGATCGCGGTCGCCTTTGGGGGTTTGCCCGATACCAAAAATACCCACTAGCGAATCTAGCTTGTCGGCGATCGCAACCGCACAGCCAGCAATCGATTGCGGTAATTGATCACCGCTAAAGCGTGGCAGGTAGTGCTCGAAAATGGCCTCGGCAACGCCGGTAGGTTCGTTGTCGTTATGCGCATAGTGCATCCCCATCACGCCCTGAGTTTCTGGAAATTCTGAGACCATCTGCGAAACTAAATCAGCTTTACAGAGATAACCCGCACGGGCGGCAACGGTGCCGTCCTTACCCAGTAATTTGGCAATATCTTCAGCGACTTGTGCAATTCGGTCTGACTTATCTTTGATGCTCCCCAACTGCTTCTGGAACAGCACGTTTGCGAGTGCCGGTACACGCTCAGCGAGGCGAGTCTTTTTGTCGGTATCGAAGAAGAACTGCGCATCTGCAAGGCGAGGGCGGACCACGCGCTCATTGCCACTGATGATTTGTTCCGGTTCTTTGCTTTCGATATTGGTGACGAAGACAAATTTCGGTAACAGGTTGCCGTCGGCGTCTTCCAACGGAAAGTAGCGTTGGTCATCCTTCATGGTCACAATTAACGGCTCTTTCGGTACATTCAAGAAGGCTTTGTCGAAGCTTGCGGTCAGGGCCACTGGCCACTCAACGAGTGCAGTCACTTCATCGAGCAGTGCCTCATCCTTGCGAATAGTACCATTGGCGGCTTTTGCTGCGGCGCTGATACCGTCGACGATACGCTGACGGCGCTTGGCGAAATCGGCAACCACCCAAGCTTCCTCTAGGGTTTTCTCATAGCTGTCGGCGTTGGTTAGCGTTGCACCTTGTGGGCAATGGAAACGGTGGCCAAGTAAGTGATTCGACGACGCAACACCCAACACGGTACCTGGAATCAACTGATCGCCGTGGAGCATAGTGATGGTGTGCACAGGACGAATAAACTGAACGCTGCTTGCGCCCCAGCGCATTGGCTTAGGAATCGGTAACTTGGCTAACGCTTTCTCGACAAAATCAGGCAGCAATTCAGCGAGTGGTTGACCTTTTACTTCAGCTTTGTAGAGGAGCCATTCACCTTTATCCGTCTTTAAGCGTTCAGCTTCAGCAACTGTAATGCCGTTGCCTCGAGCCCAGCCTTCTGCGGCTTTGGTCGGATTGCCATCGGCGTCAAATGCGACATCGACTGAAGGTCCGCGTTTTTCCACCACTTGGTCGGCCTGTTGCGCTGCAACGTCAGCGATTTCTACGGCAAGGCGACGCGGGCTGGCGAACAAACGTGCTGCACCGGCGCTGATGTTGTGCTCTTGCAACAGTTGCTCAAGCGCACTCCCGAAAGCTTCACTTAAGCTTTTCAGTGCCTTCGGTGGTAGTTCTTCCGTACCAATTTCTACGAGTAGGGTAGCTGTTTGCACGACTTAGGCTCCTTGCTCTGCCAGTGGAAATCCAAGCGCTTCTCGCGCTGCGTAGTAGGCCTCAGCACAACCTTTGGCCATGGTGCGTACGCGCAAAATATAACGTTGCCGTTCAGTTACCGAAATCGCGTGGCGCGCATCCAGTAAATTAAAGGCGTGTGAGGCGCGCATGACTTGCTCGTAAGCTGGGAGTGGCAAATTCTGCTCAAGCAAATGCTGGCACTCTTTTTCACATGCATCAAAGCGCGCGAAGAGCACGTCGACATCGGCATGTTCAAAGTTGTAGGTCGACTGCTCGACTTCGTTCTGGTGGAACACGTCACCGTAGAGAATTTTACCGCGTGGGCCGTCAGTCCAGACCAAATCGTAAATGCTATCAACGCCCTGAATATACATGGCTAGGCGCTCTAATCCGTAGGTGATTTCACCAGCTACCGGTTTGCATTCAAGTCCGCCAACTTGCTGAAAGTAAGTAAACTGGGTCACTTCCATACCGTTCAGCCAAACTTCCCAGCCGAGCCCCCAGGCACCTAAGGTAGGAGATTCCCAGTTATCTTCAACAAAGCGAATGTCGTGTACGAGCGGATCAAAACCAAGCATTTGTAGCGAGCCTAAGTACAGTTCTTGGATGTCTTTTGGCGACGGCTTCAAAATGACCTGAAACTGATAGTAGTGTTGTAAGCGGTTCGGATTCTCACCGTAGCGGCCATCGGTAGGTCGACGACAAGGTTGTACATAGGCGAAATTCGCTGGCTCAGGGCCAACGGCACGAATAAAGGTCATGGGGTGGAAGGTACCTGCACCCACTTCCATATCCAACGGCTGCACAATCGCGCAGCCTTGTTGCGCCCAGTAATCTTGCAGCGCGAGGATGAGCCCCTGAAAGGTTTTTACATCATAGCTAGCCATGCGTTGGTCTCGTACTTAGATCTTTACGGAAAATTGGCGTAAATTATAACCTTTATTCAGCCTTGGTGACAGGGCATGGCGTAGGAGCCGATGGAAAAATGCAAGCTTCACTGAATCGTTGCAGTTGGTGTGGGACTGACCCGCAATACGTGCAATATCACGATGAGGTCTGGGGACGTCCCGTGACCGACAGTCGGGAGTTGTTTGCCAAGCTGTGTTTAGATGGCCAGCAGGCGGGACTCAGTTGGCTCACAATTTTGCGGAAGCAAGCGAATTATGAGCGGGCGTACTGCGATTTCGATCCGGAGCAAATCGTGCAGCTGCCTGAGCGTTATAAAGCTGAGTTGATGCAAAATGCAGGCATCATTCGCAATCGTCTGAAAATTGAGTCGATATTTAAGAATGCGCGGGCGTTTTTGGGGTTGCGCGAGCAAGGTATCGAATTTAACCAGTTTCTTTGGCAATTTAGCGATGGAACGCCGCGGATCTTCGCTCGGCAGGGGGGGGATATACCGACTTCCGATGCGGTTTCTGATACTATGGCGAAGGCCCTGAAAAAAGCGGGTTTTAGCTTTGTTGGCACGACTATTTGTTACGCATTTATGCAGGCGGTGGGCATGGTTAATGACCATGTAGTGAGCTGCCATTGTTATGACGACGTTTGTCGTGAGATGCGTGATTTTTCCTTAACGGTACGAGAGCATCATGGTTGAAATTACTTTAGCTGATTATCAAAATCCGAAGCATCGCCAAGCGGTGGTCGCTATGTTAGATGACTACGCACGCGATCCTATGGGGGGTGGCGAGCCATTGCCTGAGGAAACGAAGGAAAACTTAGTGGACGAGATGGCGAAGCGCGACTATGTGTTTTCGCTGCTCGCATTTGTGGATGATCAGCCGGTGGGTTTGGCGAACTGTGTTGAGGGTTTTTCGACCTTTGCGGCAAAGCCAGTGATGAATATTCACGATATTGCGGTGATCAAGGAGTTCCGCGGTAAAGGTATTGCGAAGCGCTTATTGCAAGAGGTGGAGACGCTGGCCCAATTCCGCGGTTGTGTAAAACTAACGCTGGAAGTGTTGCAAGGCAACGAGCCGGCCAAAATCGCCTACGACAAATTCGGCTTCAAGCCTTACCAGCTCGACGAAGGCAACGGCATCGCCGAATTCTGGCAAAAATACATCTAACTCCTGCTGCGAAGGCTTTGCGCAAAATCGCTAGCCGAGTACCAAGGGTCGCCGTGAACCCGTCCGTGGGGGCTTGGCTGCCGCATCCATGCGGCAGACACCCTTGCTACTCGGCTAGCGATTCCGCACCCGCTTTTGCAACCCCCACACCCGGCCTCTGCCCCCGAAAAGCGAAGCGCACGAACAGCGAAGCGTACGAATTCCGAATCCCGATTAACCGCCTTTCCGAATCACATATCGATAGGGCACCGCAGCCGTTTCCGCGACCACCAACTGGTGATCCATAAACCGACAGAAGCTCGGAATATCGCGTGTGGTAGCTGGATCGTCAGCGAGCACTTCGAGTAAGTCGCCATCGTTGAGTTTGCGAATGGCGGCACGGATCAGCATGACCGGCTCGGGGCAGCGCAGGCCAAGGGTATCGAGGGATTGGGTGATAGTGTCTGCCACAGTTATTCCTTTTAAATCCGCTATCCAAACAAAAACGCCGCTCCGGTTAGGGAACGGCGTTTAGTTTACGGCAAAACCGTGAAGCTCAAAAGCGCTGCTTAGTCGAGGCGCTCGAACACGGTAGCGATGCCTTGGCCAAGGCCGATACACATGGTGGCGAGGCCGAGGGTAGCGCCTTTGTCTTCCATCAGGTTGATCAGGGTGGTCGAGATACGCGCGCCTGAACAGCCGAGTGGGTGACCGAGGGCGATGGCGCCGCCGTTCAAGTTGACTTTTTCGTCCATCTTGTCGAGTAAACCAAGGCCTTTGAGGACTGGCAACGATTGGGCGGCGAAGGCTTCGTTGAGCTCGAATAAATCGATGTCGTCGATGCTGAGGCCGGCACGTTGCAAGGCTTTTTTGGTGGCTGGCACGGGGCCGAAGCCCATAATTGATGGATCGCAACCTGCAACTGCCATGGCGCGGATTTTTGCGCGTGGCTTTAAGCCAAGTGCTTTGGCTTTGTCAGCTGACATGACGAGCATGGCCGCAGCGCCGTCAGACAATGCTGACGAGGTGCCGGCGGTGACGGTGCCGTTAGCTGGATCGAACACTGGACGCAACTGCGCGAGGCCTTCGACGGTGGTTTCTGGACGAATGACTTCGTCATCTTTAATAAGGCGCAAAATACCATCGGCATCATGGCCCTCGATCGGCAAGATCTCTTTGGCAAAGCGGCCGTCAAGCGTGGCTTGGTGGGCGCGTTGATGTGAGCGCGCACCGAAGGCATCTTGGGCGGCACGGTCAATCTCAAACTTACGTGCGAGCAATTCAGCGGTCATGCCCATTGAGCCAGAGGCGCGAGCTACTGACTTGTTCATGCCTGGGTGAAAATCGATGCCGTGGGTCATGGGGACGTGACCCATATGCTCGACGCCACCGGCGATAAAGATATCGCCGTCGCCGGCCATGATGGCGCGGGCGGCGTCGTGCAATGCTTGCATGGACGAGCCACATAAGCGATTCACGGTGACGGCTGCAACGTGGTGCGGTATGCCGGCGATTAAAGCGGCGTTGCGGGCAACGTTAAAGCCTTGTTCGAGGGTTTGTTGGACGCAACCCCAATAGATGTCTTCGAGTTCGTTGACGTCCACTTGAGGGTTACGTTCGAGCAAGCCTTTCATGAGGTGTGCAGAGAGGTCTTCGGCGCGAACATTACGGAACACGCCATTTTTCGAGCGCCCCATTGGGGTGCGAATACAGTCGACAATTACTACGTCTTTCATAATATCCTCCGTTAGCCTGCGAAGTAAGATTTACCGGCTTTAGCCATTTCACGCAGACCGTCGGTAACTTGGTACATTTCGCCTAGATGTGCGTACTTGTCGGCAAGTTCGACGAAGTTTTGCAATCCTACGGTTTCTAGGTAGCGGAAAGGTCCGCCACGGAACGGCGGGAAGCCGAGGCCGTACAGGAGTGCAATATCACATTCAGCGGCACTGTTAACGATGCCTTCTTCTAGGCAACGTACGCATTCATTCACCATTGGCACCATGGTGCGCGCGATGATTTCATCAGCGCTGATTTCTTTACCCGAGATGCCAAGCATGTCGTAAACTTCCGGAGCTTTTTCTTTGCTCGGGCGGCCTTTTTTGTCGACGCCGTAGTTGTAGAAGCCTTTGTCATTTTTCTGGCCGTAACGTTCGGCTGCGGCAAGTTTGGCAATGGCGCTACTGGTATCACGCGGCATGCGCGATGGGAAGCCATCCGCCATAACGACGGTGCAGTGGTCGGCGGTATCGATGCCGACGACGTCAGACAAGTAAGCTGGACCCATCGGCCAGCCGAACTGGCGTTCCATGACTTTGTCGATGGCAGCGAAGTCTGCGCCTTCGTCGACCATGCCTGCAAAGCCGGCAAGGTAAGGGAATAAGACGCGATTTACTAAGAACCCTGGGCAATCGTTGACAACAATCGCGGTTTTGCCCATGCGTGAGGCGTAAGCGACGACCGCGGCCACGGTTTCATCAGAGGTTTTTTCACCACGAATCACTTCAACCAGCGGCATTTTGTGCACTGGGTTAAAGAAGTGCATGCCACAGAAGCGTGATGGGTCTTTTAAATTTTTCGCGAGGCGATCGATAGAAATGGTTGAAGTGTTTGAAACGATAATGGCATCGTCAGCAACGACTTGTTCCATTTGCGCAAGCACCTTGCCCTTAACGTCTGGGTTTTCAACCACGGCTTCCACTACGATATCGACGTTTTTCACTGCCTCATCGAGTAAGGTTGGGGTAATTGCAGACAAAATTTTCGCCATTTTCTTATGGTCAATTTTGCCGCGCTCGACCAGTTTTCCGAGTATTTTGCTCGCTTCGCCCATGCCTTGGTCGAGTGCTTCTTGGCGGATGTCCTTCATGACCACCGGCACGCCCTTGTAGGCTGATTGATAGGCGATACCACCGCCCATGATGCCAGCGCCAAGGACCGCTGCGGTTTTGATTTCTTTAGTGGCTTGCTTAGCGGCTTTTTTCGCTTTGCCTTTGACCAATTGGTCAGCCATAAAGATGCCAACTTGCGCATGACAAGCGTCGGTTTGGGTGAGGCCAACGAAAGCTTCGTTTTCGGCATTGAGCGCTTCTTCCCGCGCATGGCGAGCGCCTTTTTCAATGGCTTGAATAGCCGCATGCGGTGCCGGATAGTGTTTACCTGCTTTGGCTGCGACCATGCCTTTGGCGGTGACCAGCGTCATCGTTAGCTCGGTGTCGTTGGCTTTCAGTGCTTCTAGCTTAGGTTGGCGCTTGGCCTGCCAATCAAGGTCGCCAGCGAGGGCTTGCTTGACCATTTCGAGTGCGGCATCGCGCAGTTTCTCGGGTGCGACGACGGCATCTACGAGGCCAACTTTTTGTGCATCAACAGCGGAATTGTTCTTACCTGTAGTAATCCATTCCAATGCGTTGTCTGGGCCGATGATACGTGGCAGACGCATGGTGCCACCGAAACCTGGAATCAGTCCAAGCTTCACTTCTGGCAAACCGATGGTCGCGGTGGTATCAGCAACGCGGTAGTCACAGGCGAGGGTAGCTTCACAACCGCCGCCGAGGGCAAAGCCGGTGATGGCTGCAACGGTCGGCACGGGCAAATCTTCAAGTTGGTCAAACACGCGTGATGCTTTGTGCACCCATTTTTTCGTTTGTTCGAGATCTGCGAATAAGGTTTGGAATTCGGTGATGTCGGCGCCTACAATGAAAGTAGGTTTGCTGCTGGTGACGATAACGCCACGAAGGCCATCGGTGGTCGCAAGTTGCGACAAGGCTGCACTGAATTCTTCCAAGGTTTTCTGGTCGAATTTGTTAACGGAGCCGGCTGCAGCAAACTGCAATTCGGCAATGCCGTCGGTGACAAATTCAACCCGAATGCTTTCACCCTGATAAATCATATATGGTCTCCTGATTTCCAGATTGCTTTCGGTTAGCGTATGATTCTTAGTCACTAGAGTTTCGCCCGATTGGGGCGATTTTTCAATGTTTTTTAAACGTGCGTTTGAAATTATGCGGTTCTTACGAACAACAGTCTGTGCACTCAGCTTGACACTGCTCCCACTTGGGAATGCGGTTGCCGAGCCGAAAATCTTCGATCCTCAATTAGCTGGGGGCGATAGTCGTGAATTGCAACGGCAAGCGTTCCGCAAAGCGGAATATGCGGCTAAGCGAGGACGGCTGGTGGAATACAACCAGCTCCTTGGGCAGCTGCAAGATTATCCATTGCTACCCTACCTAGAACTCGAACGGCTGCTTCAAGTAGGCTATCTCGCCAACGAAGATCGCGTGCTTACTTTTCTGGAAGTACTCGATGACACGCCTTTAGATTGGCAATTACGTGGGCCGTGGCTTGACTATTTGGCGCGTAATAATGAACAGCAGCGTTTCATTCGCGATTTCCAACATCCAGGCCGTATCAGCCACCGTTGCTATTTTTGGCGGTTTACCCTCGAGCAAGCCACCCAGCCGCGTGATGCGGTGCTACGGGCGGTCGATCAGCTCTGGTTAACGGGGGAGTCGCTGCCGAGCGAATGTGATCCGCTACTCGAAACTTGGGCAGACGCTGGCAAACGTACAGAGCAAATGGTCTGGCGCCGCGCGCAGTTAGCGGCGGAAGAAGGTAAGCACTCGTTGTTGCCTTATCTGTCGCGGCTTGTGGACAGTCCGACTAAAGAGCTGATTCTAAGTTATCGGCAAGTACGCCGTAATCCCGCCAATTTGGTCCGTGAGCTGCCAAGTCTTGCCAATCAACAAGGTCGTGCTGCGAGTCGCGCAGCTGATATTGTGAGCTATGGGCTAGGGCGCTTGATTTGGCGTGATCCTGATCTGGCGATACGGACTATGCAGCAATTGCCGGCAAGTATTCCGCTAACGGCTTCACAGATTACTGAAATTGAGCAGAAATTTGCGGTGGCGTTGAGCGCCAAAGACCATCCTGCCGCGCATACCTGGCTGCAGCGCTTAACGGTTGCCGAGCATGACGCGCAAACCATGCAGTGGCAATTGGCTGAATGGGTGCGCGAGGGTCAGTGGCAAGCATTCATTGAGCATCCACTGGCACAAATGGCGGTTGCCGCTAAGCAAGCGCAATGGCAATACTGGCAGGCGCGCGCTCACGAGGAACTTGGCAATAGTGAACAAGCGCAAGCAGGCTTTGATGCGATAGCCGAGCAGCGCAGCTACTATGGTTATCTGGCCGCAAGTAAAGTCGATAAGCCGCTGTCGCTGAACCGTGAACCTATTGTTTACACGGTTGACGAGTTAGCGGATATTCGTGCGTTGCCAGGCGTGCAAAGGGCGTATGAATTCTTGCAACTGCAACGCTATATCGATGCGCGACGCGAATGGTTTCAGTTGTTACAAATCACTGATGCGCGGCAACAAGAGTTGCTAGCGGTGCTTGCTTCGCAGTGGGGGTGGCACGATCAGGCCATCTATGCATTGGGGCAACTGGGCGAGTTCGGTGCGATCGAACAACGCTTTCCCCAAGCTTATGCCGAGGAGCATCGAGAGTTTGCTCGCCAAGCGGGCGTTCCCGTGGAATGGGCTTTGGCGATTTCACGCCGTGAAAGTGCGTTTCGTTTTGATGCTTCTTCTGGTGCGAACGCTCATGGTCTCATGCAGCTATTACCGAGCACGGCAAGCTATGTGGGCAAGCGTCAATATGACCGATTTGATTTGATGAGAGTGAGCACTAACATACAACTTGGAACCCGCTATATGGCCGATCTCAAGCGACGCTTGGGGGACAACTGGGTAGTGGCAACGGCAGCCTATAATGGTGGGATTTATCGCGTCGTCGACTGGGTTCCCGAGCAACCGATTGCAATTGATCGCTGGGTTGAAATGATCCCCTACAAAGAAACGCGTGACTACGTAAAGAACGTGTTGGCTTATGAACAAATCTATTTGTTGTTGGAGCATCCTGAAGCGCCGCGCAACCGCTTCGCTGATTTAAAGGATATGACGATTAGCAAGCAATCTTTAGGTATTTAGCGCGAATGCAAAGCTATTTAATTCCTGCTGCAAACGCGGTTGCCGAAATAGATGTTAAGCAAAGCCGCTTTATTTGCTCGATCGCGCCGGCCTCCAGTTCGGTCGAGCATCAACAACATATTCAAGCCTGTCAGCGGCAATGGCCGAATGCGAGTCATTATTGCCACGCCGCCATTTGTGCCGCACCTAATGCTTCTTCGAGTTATGTGATGAGTGATGACGGTGAGCCAAGCGGCACGGCGGGGCGACCTATGTTAACGGTTTTACTGAATAGCGGCCTTGGCGAAGTCTCTGTGGTGGTGACCCGCTACTTTGGCGGCACAAAACTCGGTACCGGAGGGCTGCAACGCGCTTATACACAAGCGACGCTCGTGGCTTTAGAAGCAACTGACAAAATCGAGAAAAAAGTTCGCAAATCAGCGTATTTACACTACGATTATGCAGATCAAAATGTTGTATCGCACTGGTTAGCACAGTACGATGCCATCATCGAACAACAAGATTTTGGCGCCACCATTTCGCAACAAGTTGCTTTACCTGAAGCACAGTTTTCGGACTTGGCTGCGGCGCTTAAAAACGCGACACAAGGGCGTGTCACCTTAGCAAAAACATCTGGGGATTAGTGGTGCGCACAAGAGGCATTTTACGGATTTTAGGGCTGCTGATTTGTTTATTCAGTGCCACTCTGTTACCTCCTGCAGTGGTTGCGCTGATTTATGGCGACGGTGGCGGAACCGCCTTTATCCTTGCCTTTGCGATTAGTCTCGGGATTGGTTTTCTGGTTTGGTATCCACAGCGTAATGTGCGACATGACCTAAAAGTGCGCGATGGCTTTCTACTCACAGTCTTATTCTGGACGGTGCTGGGGATGGTCGGGGTGATGCCACTGTATTTCGCTGAAGAACTTCCTTTGTCGTTCACCGATGCCGTTTTTGAATCCTTTTCTGGCTTGACCACGACCGGCGCAACTGTCATTCAGGGCATTGAAACCTTGCCGCACAGCTTGCTGTTTTATCGTCAGCAACTGCAATGGCTGGGTGGTATGGGTATCATCGTACTCGCCGTAGCCATCTTGCCGATGCTCGGTATCGGCGGCATGCAGTTGTATCGCGCTGAGATTCCTGGCCCCTTGAAAGACGCGAAAATGACGCCGCGGATCGCTGATACGGCCAAACATCTATGGTATATCTACGTTGCACTTACCGCCGTGTGTGCCACCGCTTATCATCTGGCTGGTATGTCCTGGTTTGATGCTATCGGCCATGCCTTTTCGACCATAGCTGTGGGTGGCTTTAGTACCTATGACGCGAGCATGGGGTATTTTGACAGCGCGACCATTAATACCATTTGTGTGGTGTTTCTATTGCTGTCGTCGATCAACTTTGCGGTACATTATGCAGCAATAACGGGTCGCTCCATTTTGCCGTTGTTGCGTGATCCCGAAACGCGCGCGTTTTTGGGGATTCAAGCAACGCTTATCTTTATCGTGTTTGCGACGGTTTTGGTCCACGATGTCTACAGCGATACCGGAACAGCCTTCAATCAAGCACTGTTCCAAGCGGTTTCGATTAGCACAACCGCAGGCTTTGCCACCACGGACTTTGCCAGTTGGCCGCTGTTTTTACCGATCCTACTTATTTTTGCCAGCTTTATTGGCGGCTGTGCCAGTTCAACGGCCGGTGGTTTGAAAGTCGTGCGCGTGGTGTTGCTATTCCGCCAAGGGGTGCGAGAGCTCAACCGTTTAGTGCACCCATCGGGAGTGTACTCGGTGAAATTGGGCCAGCGGGTATTACCACCACGGATTGTTGAGGCAGTATGGGGCTTTTTCGCTGCCTATGCGTTGGTGTTTGTGGTGATTATGCTCGGCTTGTTGGCCACCGGATTGGAAGACATTACGGCATTTTCAGCAACCGCTGCTGCACTCAACAATTTAGGTCCAGGTCTGGGCGACGTTGCGGCAAACTACGCAACTATTCCTGATGGGGCGAAATGGTTGCTGGTATTGGCGATGATTTTCGGTCGTCTTGAAGTGTTTACCTTGTTGGTGCTGCTCACCCCAACTTTCTGGCGCTCATAAAGATTAGAAGAATAGGGCGCTGGGCTGGAATAAACGCTCCACTTCACGAATATACTTCTTATCGACCAAGAACATAATGACATGATCGTCGGCTTGCACGATGGTATCGTCATGCGCAATCATCACTTCGTGACCACGTACAATCGCACCGATAGTAGTGCCGGGTGGTAGCTTGATTTCATTGATCGCTTTACCCACCACTTTTGAGGTTTTCTCGTCGCCGTGCGCGATTGCTTCAATGGCTTCGGCAGCGCCCTTGCGAAGCGAATACGCATTCACAATGTCAGCCTTACGAATCAGCGAGAGCAGCGCTGAGACGGTTGCCCGTTGCGGCGATATCGCAATATCAATGACGTCATCTTGCACCAAATCTACGTACGCTTGGCGCTGAATCAGCACCATCGTCTTCTTGGCACCCATTTTTTTCGCCAGCATTGCCGACATAATGTTGGCTTCATCGTCGTTGGTTACTGCAATAAATACGTCAACGTCTTCAATATGTTCGTCGGAAAGTAAGCGATGATTTGATGCATCGCCTTGCAAAATCGTGGTGTGACTAAGGCTCTCGTTGAGTTGTTCGGCACGCTCTTGATTGCGTTCAATCAGTTTCACCTGATGGTTGTCTTCGAGCATCCGCGCTAAGCCAGCGCCGACATTACCACCGCCGGCGATCATAATTCGCCGGTATTGGTGCTCAAGCTTCTGCATTTCTTCCATTACCATGCGCACGTAGCGGGTATCGGCGATGAAAAACACCTCGTCACCAGCTTCGATGATGGTCGTGCCCATTGGCTTTATGGCTTTGCCTTGACGGAAAATTGCCGCGACTCGCGTTTCAACGTTCGGCATATGGTCTTTGAGCGACGAAATGGCATGACCTACTAACTTACCGCCATAGTAGGCTTTCACTGCGACAAGGCTGGCGCGACCACTAGCAAATTCCATGACTTGCAGGGCGCCGGGGTAATCGACCAAGCGTTTAATATACTGTGTGACTTTTTGTTCGGGCGAAATGACGTGGTCAACTGGCATATCATCTTTATGAAAGAGCTGATCACGAAAGTCGATGTACTCTTCAGAGCGCACGCGCGCGATGCGCTTCGGTGTGCGGAACATGGTATAGGCGATTTGGCAGGCCATCATGTTGGTTTCATCGCTTTGGGTTACGGCGATAAGCATGTCAGCGTCTTCACAACCCGCGTTGCGTAACACTCGTGGATACGAAGCGTGACCTTGCACGGTACGAATATCATGATACTCGGCCAGCATTGCCAGTTTGGTCGGGTCGTTGTCGACAACCGTAATATCGTTATCTTCCCCAGCCAAGTTTTCAGCTAGGGTACCGCCAACTTCACCACCACCGAGAATCACTATTTTCATTGTGCTTTGTCCACGATTGCGTAGTAAAAACCATCACCACCTTGTTCGCCGGGTAAACGCTGCCAACCAAACTCGCCATTGGGCGCCGTTGGCTGCGGCAGTGCGTCTGGATGACGCGCTACGAAAGCATCCATCTGCTGCTGATTTTCTTGCGGCAGAATCGAACAGGTTGCGTAAACTAACCTACCACCGGGTCGAATTAATGACCAGAGGGCATCTAAAATCTTCGCTTGTAACTGCACCAATGCGTTAATGTCGCTCGCACGTCTTAACCATTTAATATCAGGGTGTCGGCGAATGACACCGGTGGCCGAGCAGGGCGCATCAAGCAAAATCCGATCGAATAAATCACCGCTCCACCATTGATCAGGTGCTGCAGCATCTCCGCATAATACCTCGGCTGAGAGTTGCAATCGCGTAAGATTTTCGTAAACACGCTCGAGTCGTTGTGCATCGACATCAAGCGCGGTCACTTTGGCTAGTGGTGCGAGTTCAAGAATATGCGCTGTTTTGCCGCCGGGCGCAGCACAACAATCCAAGACATGCTCCCGCTCCTGCGTCGCTAACAACGGCGCAGCATGCTGAGCTGCAATATCTTGTACCGAAAACCAACCCTGCTCAAACCCTGGTAATTGGCGGACGTCGACGGTGTGGTTTAGTTTAATCGCAGTGGGCAGCATTGCCGCGCTATCAGGGTCGATGAGTTCAGCGTCGAAAGCATTCAGCGCATCGATAAATTCTGGCACAGACGTCTGTTGAGTGTTGACGCGCAACCACATCGGCGCTTGTTGATTATTGGCGGCAAAAATCGCTTCTGCTTGGTCGGGATAGGCCGCTTGAATGACATCGGCAAGCCAACGTGGATGTGCATGCGCTAAATCTTGCCGCTGTTGCAAGCGCGGAAGTAGCTGTGCGCGTTGCCGTTGTAGATTTCTTAACACTGCGTTGACCAAGCCTTTTTGGCGGCGCTTTTTGAGTGCGACTGTAGCTTCTACTGTAGCAGCGACTGCGGCATGATCAGAAGTGTTCATCAATAAAAGTTGGTAAGCGCCCACTAACAGCAGATAGTTCAGAATAACAAGATCTTTCTTCAGCGGTTTATCAAGAAACTCACTTAGTGCGGCATTAAGTAAAGGCAGGTTTCGCAGTACGCCATAGGCGAGCGATTGCACATGTGCACGATCGCGGGGCTCTAAATTTTTGCTATGCAATGGTAACGCCTGATTTACCGAACGACCTTGTTCGAGCACGTCTGCAATGACTAACGCGGCAGCGGCACGGGAATCCGCACCTTTACTCATGTTCAACTCCAGGCAGAACGCTGTGTAAGGGGAACCATTCACTGCGACCGTTTAAAAAGTCGCTTACAGGCATAGGCTTTTTGCCCGGCGGCTGTAACTCGGTAATGCCTAGGGCGGCATCTGCCGTTTGAATCACAATGCCCTGTTTATCTGCACGCAACACGGTGCCTGGCGCCTTGCTCGGGTCGCCAGCAGCGACTTCGGCGCGCCATACCTTTACAACTTGCCCAGCGGAGGTCGTTAACCAGGCGATCGGCCATGGGTTAAACGCGCGGACATTACGTTCGAGCTGTGTCGCGGCTAAGTGCCAATCGAGCTGTGCTTCTTCTTTACTGAGCTTTTTCGCATAAGTGACCTGATGCTCGTCTTGCACTTGCGCGTCCGCCAGATGCTGAGGTAAATCCGCCAAACATTCAATTAATGCCTGTGGACCCAGCTCGGCGAGTTTGCCATATAAGCTAGCAGAGGTTTCTTCTGCAGTAATTTCAGTGCTGCGACTGAGCAATACCGGACCGGTATCAAGCCCTGCCTCCATTTGCATAATCGCAACACCAGCGTGCGAATCGCCAGCCCAAATAGCGCGCTGAATCGGTGCCGCCCCTCGCCAACGTGGCAGTAATGAACCGTGTACGTTGATACAGCCATACTTTGGAATGTCGAGCGCCGCTTGCGGTAACAGCAAGCCATAGGCAACTACGACCATAACGTCAGCATGGTATTGCGCAAGCTGCGCTTGAGCATCGGCATCCTTGAGGGTTGCTGGCTGCTCTATCGGCAGCGCGTGTTTGAGCGCAAGTTGCTTGACCGCACTAGCCTGCAGTTTTTTACCTCGTCCAGCGGGGCGGTCGGGCTGCGTATAAACGGCAACAATCTCGTGCTCAGTGCTCGTCAATAACGCAGCCAAATGTTCAGCTGCAAACTCAGGAGTGCCGGCAAATACAATGCGCATGGCGTTAAACTGCCTGCAACTTAGCTTCTTTCTCAAGCTTTTTGCGAATGCGATCACGTTTCAATGGCGATAAATAGTCCACAAATAATTTGCCGTTCAGGTGATCAAGCTCGTGTTGGATACAAATCGCGAGCAATCCATCTGCAGTAAGACTGAAGCTTTCGCCGTTCCGATCAAGGGCTTGTACGGTCACTTTTTGTGCACGTTCAACCTTGGCGTAGACGCCCGGAAACGATAAGCAACCCTCTTCATTAGTGAATAAACCGTCTTTTTCTGTAATCTCTGGATTGATAAAGACTAACGGTTCGTTCTGATCTTCGCTACAATCAGCTACAAAAAGGCGTTTATGAACATCGACTTGCGTAGCCGCTAGACCGACGCCGTTCGATTCGTACATAGTTTCGAACATCGCATCGATTGTGTTGCGCAAATCATCATCTACACTAGTAACTGGTTCCGCGACAGTGCGTAAGCGCTCGTCTGGATACTTTAAAATGTTTAATTTAGTCATAACTCGTTCATCGCTAGTTTCATCTTTGCCAATTTTAACGTAATTTGGGGATGAAAACACGAGTTTACAATGGAGCTCACTATGACTATGTGGCGATTCCCAGCGATTGCGGTCATCGGATTTTTGCTTGTTGTTCCAGCAACGGCGCTCGCAACGCAACAGAACGAATCTTCTGCGACCTCAACCACGCAGGGTGACGTCATTCGTTTACGTGAAGATGCACCACGCGAATATGTGGTGAAAAAAGGCGATACCCTTTGGGATATATCCGAAATGTTTCTCAGCGACCCTTGGCTTTGGCCTGAGTTGTGGCGGGTGAATGATGATATTGCTAACCCACACCTTATTTATCCGGGTGACCGTTTATATTTAAGCTGGGTTAATGGGCGGCCGCAGTTGTCGCGCAAGGCCTATCGAGCGATGACGCCTGAGGGAAAGATTGAGCCTAAAGGCAATCCAATCCCTACCTTTGATTTAAGCGAGTTGGAACCGTTTTTGGATGGCTTCCATGTCTTGTCTGAAGCGGATTTGCAAAACGTGCCGCAAATCTTAGGTGACAATCGTGGTGCACCGCGCATCAACGGTATGACGCCAGTGTTTGTCGACGGCAATGTCGAAGTTGGCGAGCACTACCGGGTTTATGCGCGCATTGAACAATTTGCTGATATGCACTTGCTGCGTGACGTCGGCGGTATGCGGATCAATATGCAACACGATCGGACTGCAGAAGGCGACCTTATCGATCCAGCACGTGAAATTCGCCGAGGCGATGTGGTGATGGCGCGCCAAGCGCTAGATTTACCAGACATTATCGTGCCAAAGAGTGGCGCTAACGTTGACGGTACTATCGTTGCTTCGCTCAACAGCCGCGAAAAACATGGTAAGTATGACGTGATGGTCATCGACCGTGGTAGTGATGATGGCGTCGAAGTTGGGCAAATGTTCCAAGCGTTACGCCCTGGGACTGCGATCTTTATGGATGAAGAGGTTCCGGAAGCAGCCAACTTATATAAACCTTATGATGATCTGTCCCGTCGTTGGCGCGAGACATTGAATCTGCCACCACAGGCGACCGCGGAAATGTTGGTATTAAAAACCTACGCCAAAGCGAGTGTGGTGATGGTGGTAGATGCACAAGAGTGGTTCGAGGTGGGCGCTTATTTTGTGCCAAAACAAATAGCCGCTAATTAATTTAAAAAATTCTCGCACAAGGATGTGCTATGCAAGCTACCATTCCAGAATTGCTGGCGCTGAGTTGGCTGCCTGCCGATCAGCGTCGCAGTGTCTTCAAGCAAAGCTCTTTTGCTGCCGCGCGACGCTTCATTGCTGACTTTGTTACAGAAGTTCGCCCGCGACAAATACAACTGACCGAAAGTTGGCTCGCAGGTCATTCGAAACGGCGCATCATGCACTGGTTTGAAGCCGACTTTCCTGAACGATTGCGCACCATCAAACGACCACCTTTAGTATTATTTTTGGCTGGTAACGCCGAGCTATTAGAGCGACCGCAACTCGCCATCGTTGGCAGTCGTAAGGCAAGCGCCGTCGCGCAAACCAACGCGGATTACTTTGCCGAGCAGCTCACCCTAGCAGGTCTACTCACTTCCAGTGGGCTTGCGCAAGGCGTCGATAAACATGCTCATCAAGGTGCTCTACGTAATGGACCGACGCTTGCCGTGCTTGGCAATGGTCCGGACGTTGCTTCGCCAAAACGCAACCAGCAGTTGCAGCAGCAAATCGAGCAGGCTGGGTTGTTGGTGACGGAATATCCGCCCGGTACGCCAAGCAAAACTGAACATTTTCCGCTGCGCAATCGTATCCTAAGTGGCTTAGCGAAAGGTGTGTTGGTGATTGAAGCGCAACCGCGCAGTGGTTCATTGAACACTGCTCGGCACGCACTAGAGCAGGGGCGGAGCGTGATGGCATTACCTGGCAGCATTTGGGATGCGCAAGTCAGTGGCAATCTACAGCTGTTGCGCCAAGGCGCGACGCTGGTCCGTGATGCAAACGATGTATTGCAGGAATTGAATCTAGAACCCTGTTATCAGCAAGGCTCGTTGTTGGATGAAAATAAATCCGCAGGAAGCTTGGCAAACCAACAATTGTTGGCTAATGTGGGCTATGAGGCTACATCGTTAGACACTATCGTAGCGCGCAGCGGACTACCGGTCGCTGTGGTTTCTGAGCAGTTGGTGTTATTAGAATTAGAAGGTCGAGTAGCTTCAATCGCCGGTGGTTTTATCAAAGTGGGGAGGCGCTAACGATGTTTGATATCCTCATGTACCTGTTCGAGAACTTTATCCACTCGGATGTTGAGGTGGTGGTAAACCATGATGAGCTTACCGATGAACTCACGCGGGCGGGTTTTCGCCAGCAAGAGATTCATAAAGCTTTGGCATGGTTAGAACGCTTGGCTGACTTGCAAGAGAGTCAGAGCAAGCCGTATCTCAATCGTTCTCAAAGCAGTGCGACGCGTGTGTTTACTGCCGAAGAAAATGCCCGTCTTGATTGTGCAAGTCGCGGCTTCTTAATCTATCTCGAAAACCTTGGTGTGCTCGATTTTGCGACTCGCGAAATGGTGATGGACCGGGTGATGGAGTTAGACTTAGCCGAAGTTACAATCGACGATCTAAAGTGGGTGGTGTTGATGGTGCTGTTTAACGTGCCAGGCTGTGAAGACGCCTACAATCAGATGGAAGGCTTATTGTTTGAGGAACCAGAAGGTCTATTGCATTAAATGACCGACAACTTCCTTGAGCCACAACCACTGGGCGTTCCTTGCCCCCGGTGCCAGCGAGAACTGCAACTGAAGAAAGGCCGTTTCGGCCTTTTTGTTGGTTGTAGCGGTTACCCCGAATGCGATTACATGACATCGGCGGATTTCGACCCTGGCACTGATGTTCCGTGCCCTGAATGTAAGCAAGGCAAGCTGGTGCAGAAAACCAGTCGCTTTGGTCATTCTTTTTATGCCTGCGACGGCTATCCAAAATGTAAGTTTTCCGTTCCGTTGCCACCTGTGGCAGAATCCTGTCCTAGTTGCGATTATCCGATATTGTTGCGCAAGAAAACCAATGCGGGTGAGCGTTTGATTTGTGGTAATCCAGATTGCGATTATAAATCTAAAATACGTTAGTCGACGAGGGTAAAGATGGATTGGGATGCAGCACGCACGGCTTTCAGCACTGGCGAATTATTGGCTTATCCAACCGAGGCGGTGTTCGGCCTAGGTTGTGATCCGCGCAACGAGAAAGCAGTGCAAAAATTGCTTGAGCTCAAGCAACGGCCACTCGAGAAAGGCGTGATTCTGCTTGCTGCGGACTATAGTCAGTTAGTAGCCTACGTTGCTGACTTGAAAATTCCACAAGATAAACGCTTCAGTGTCTTTTCCCACTGGCCTGGACCTATCACCCTTGTCCTGCCGGCGAGCGAGCGCACGCCGAAGTGGCTCACTGGCGGTCGTGATACGATTGCAGTGCGTGTCACCGCACATGAACCGGCACGACAACTTTGTAAGGCACTGGGTAGCGCTATCGTCTCGACCAGTGCGAATGTGGCCGGTGAAGCACCGTTAACCACAGCGAGCGCAGTGCGTGAAGCCTTCGGTGAGCAAATTGCTTGGGTCATGGACGCGCCTGTCGGTACTCTTGCGACACCGACCAAAATCATCGATCCGTTAACCAACTCAGTCGTACGAGATTAATATGAGCCACCCAGCTTTAACACAAGTCATTGATTATTTGAAAAATCTTCAGGACCGCATTAGCGCAGCTTTAGAGCAAGCGGATGGCGGTGCAAGCTTCCGTGAGGATGCTTGGCAACGCCCTGGCGGCGGTGGTGGTCGCTCGCGAGTGTTACGCGATGGTGCTGTGCTCGAGCAAGGTGGAATTGGCTTTTCACACGTTTTTGGCGAGCAAATGCCAGCCTCCGCAACGGCTCATCGACCTGAGTTGGCAGGGCGTAACTTCAACGCCTGTGGCGTGTCGTTGGTGATGCATCCGCGCAATCCGTATATTCCTACGAGTCACGCCAATGTACGCTTTTTCATTGCCGAAAAAGAGGGTAGTGAGCCCGTCTGGTGGTTTGGTGGTGGCTTCGATTTAACACCGTTTTATCCATTTGATGACGACATCAAACATTGGCATGAAGTTGCGCGACAAGCATTGGCACCCTTTGGTGATGATTTATATCCAAAATTTAAAGCTTGGTGTGATGACTACTTTTGGCTCAAACATCGCGAAGAGACCCGTGGTGTTGGCGGTTTGTTTTTCGATGACTTAAATGATCGTCCGTTCGAAGAGTGCTTTGCGATTATGCGTGCAGTCGGTGATGCCTACCTTGAAGCTTATTTGCCAATTATCGAACGCCGCAAAAATACGGCGTACGGCGAGCGTGAACGGCAGTTCCAGCTCTATCGTCGTGGCCGCTATGTCGAGTTTAACTTAGTTTGGGACCGTGGCACCTTGTTTGGCTTGCAAACCGGTGGTCGCACCGAGTCTATCTTGATGTCAATGCCACCTTTGGCGCGTTGGGAATATGGCTTTGAGCCCGAGCCAGGTTCACCAGAGGAGCGGCTCTACCGTGATTATTTGCGCCCGCGTGATTGGCTTACCGAGCTTTAATCGGTATTGATCATATGGTGTGCGAGCGCGGTGAAACGCTGCTTCAATTGCATGTGCACAAGTGGGTCTTCGACCTGTTCATCTAACACTTGATACATACACAGCAGCCATTGGTCACGCAATTTGACATCGATACGAAACGGCAGATGACGTTGGCGTAATCTTGGGTGACCATACTTTTCGACGAATAATTGTGGGCCGCCAAGCCACCCACTCAGAAACTCGAAGAACTTTTGTCGAATCGCGGTGAGTGGGAGCGCGTGGATGGCAAGCAGATCATGCGCACGTGGATCTGTTTCCATGATATCGTAGAAACGTTCTGCAAGTTTTCGTACGCCGGTTTCTCCACCTAGCTGTTGATACAGCGAGGGCGGTTCGGCGGCTGATTTAGATCGTTTAAGAAATGACAACATGAAGCATTTTACAGTCTTTGGTAATCCGATTTCACACAGCTTATCACCGCAGATTCACCAAGCTTTTGCTCAGCAGTTTGGGATTGAGCTGCAATATACCCGCAGTTTAGCATCAAAGGCTACATTTGCTCAGCACGTGGCAGCGTTTTTTCGTAGCGGCGGGGCTGGGGCGAATATCACCGTACCCTTTAAGCAACAAGCGGAACAGCTGGTGACGCATCTAACCGATCGCGCGGCGCGCGCAGGCGCAGTGAACACACTCATTCCACTCGGCTACGGCCAATTGCTCGGCGATACAACAGATGGTGCTGGACTGCTGAATGATCTGCGCTTTATTACCCAGCGTGAGCGACCTGCTGCAAAGGTTTTGATTATTGGTGCGGGAGGCGCTGCGGCAGGTGTTATCGAGTCGCTGCAAGGATGTGGGATGGAAGTGGCGATGACCAACCGTACCTCTACTAAGGTGACGGAGTTACAGCAACGCTTTGCTGGCCTGCAGGGGCTTGAATTTGCGGATCTAAACCAACCAAGACCGAGTGCTTGGCAGGCCGATGACTATATTCTCGTCAACGCAACATCGGCTTCGCTAGGACAACATCAGTTGGCGATTCATGAGTCTTGGTTTGAGGGTGCGGTGCTTGCTTACGATATGATGTACGCAAAAACCGATACGGTTTTCATGCAGCAAGCTCAGCGTGCTGGTGTTGCGAAAACGGCTGATGGGTTGGGAATGCTGATAGAACAAGCGGCCACAGCATTTGCGCTATGGCATGAAGGGATGCTGCCGAACACCGAAATGGTTCGTCGGCAGCTAGCTAGTCGCGGATAACAATATTAGGGCGGAGATTAACTTCACCAGAGTGACTGACCGTAGCGTAATCCTGATTGCGACGCACTACCGCGAGTGGGCCTGCATCGGCGAGGTTACGAATAAATGCGAGCTCATAACCGAATTTCGCTAGTTGATAGACACCAAATTTTTGGTCCATCGACAAACGTTCCCACCACTGGGTCGCATCGAACAAACCACGTCGACGCTCACGCACCGGTTTTACAACGTTTCCGCTGATCATTGCTTTCATATCTCGATTCCCATGTGAATCAACTACCGTGTATGAAAAGAGTGCAAATCAGAACTAATATGACGATCTTCATAGTAAACATCAAGAACTATTTCTGATTACCTATTCATCTAATGGATTATTTCTATATGCGAAAAACATACTAAAAAAGATGATCCAAAAACTGGTTTTCGTGAATCTTTGTGGTAGTCTTATTCCTCGGTCGAAAAAATAAACAGTGTTCGACCAAGGATTCGCCAAATCGCTTTTTACCAGTGAAATGGGATACGGCAAAATCCATTGTTAAGATCAGTTTCCACAACTGACACAAAATAAGAAAAACAAAGCTGTCAGGGCATTATCTTAGAGTAAATCCCTGTTTATAAAGATATTTTTAATATACCAAGCTGCAGATCCGTCCAATGGTTTGCGGCCGCTCGCGCTGTTGTCAACAGACTTATCCACAGTCTGTGCACACTATCTTCAACCGCTTGAACTAGCGCCAATGACACGCCTGTGGCATGCTTACCGCTATCTGAATCCGTAACCCGCAGTGAGCTATTATGGCTAGCAAGACAAACCCAGAAGTGCCCGCGAATCCGTTTATCCTTGTTGATGGATCTTCATATCTCTTTCGTGCGTTTTACGCGCCGCCGCACCTTACCAATTCGGCTGGTGAGCCGACTGGCGCTATTTACGGCGTCGTCAACATGCTTCGTAGCTTGATTAAGAAATATCAGCCATCACATATGGCGGTGGTGTTCGATGCCAAAGGGAAAACCTTCCGCAACGATATGTACGCGGAATACAAAGCCAACCGGCCGCCGATGCCAGACGACTTGCGCTCGCAAATTGCGCCACTGCACGCCATTGTGAAAGCATTGGGGTTGCCGTTACTTTGTATCGACAATGTCGAGGCTGATGACGTTATTGGGACGCTGGCAAGGCAAGCTGGTGAACAGGGGCGTTTTACTCTGATCAGCACCGGTGATAAAGATATGGCGCAGCTGGTCAATGAACATGTGATGCTCATCAACACGATGACCGACACCTTGCTCGACACCGATGGTGTGGTCGATAAATATGGCGTGAAACCAGAGCAAATCATCGATTATCTGGCACTTATGGGAGATAGCTCAGACAATATTCCAGGCTTGCCGAAAGTCGGTGAAAAAACGGCTCTAGCGATGCTGCAAGGGATGCAGTCGATCGATGCGATGTACGAACAGCCAGAAGCCATTGTAGAGCTTGGTTTTCGCGGTGCTAAAACCATGCCGGAGAAACTAAGCGAATATAAAGACCAGCTTATGTTGTCGCGGGAACTCGCCACGATCAAACTCGATGTCGACCTTGATGATATTCAACCGGAACAACTGGTCATCTCAGAGCCTGATCGTGAACAGCTGATTGAACTTTACAAACAATGCGAATTCCGTCGTTGGCTTGATGAGGTATTACAAGATGGTCCGGTGACAGCCCAGGCGCAACAGCAACAGACGCCAGTAGTCGAAGCGCAGGTAGACGGTAAATATGAGGTCATTACGGACAAAAAAACGTTCACTGCATGGTTAGATAAGTTGCAGCAGGTCAAATGTTTTGCCTTTGATACCGAAACTACCAGTCTCAACTACATGGAAGCTGAATTAGTCGGCGTTTCTTTTGCGGTGAAAGCAGGGGAAGCTGCGTATGTTCCGGTAGCGCATGACTACCCTGGTGCTCCGGAACAGCTGGATCGTGGTTGGGTGCTCACGCAATTGAAGCCGCTGCTCGAAAGCGCAAGCATTGGTAAAGTCGGGCAAAACTTAAAATATGACAGCCATATTCTGCGCCGCTATGGCATTCGTCTTGACGGAATCGTTAATGACACGATGTTAGCTTCTTACGTGTTCAATAGCGTCGGTTCGCGGCATGATATGGACACACTTAGCTTGCAGTATTTAGGCCATCGGCCCATTTCGTTTGAAGACATCGCCGGTAAGGGCGCGAAACAGCTAACCTTCAATCAAATCGGCTTGGAAGAAGCAGCGCCTTACGCCGCCGAAGATGCGGATGTGACGTGGCGTTTGCATGAAAAGCTCTGGGGTGAAGTCAGTCAAGACGCCAAGCTGTTAAAAGTACTGACAGACATTGAGCTGCCACTTGTGCCGATTCTGGTGGATATGGAACAGCATGGCGTGCAAATTGATGCGCAGTTGTTAGCAAAGCAAAGTAATGAAATTGCGCTCGAATTAGCCCGCCTCGAAGAGCAGGCTTATACCATTGCTGGCGAAGAGTTCAATTTGGGCTCACCGAAGCAACTGCAAGCAATTTTGTTCGAGAAGCTCGAGTTACCGATCATCAAGAAGACGCCGAAAGGCGCACCATCAACTGCAGAAGATGTATTACAGGAGTTGGCGCTCGATTATCCGTTGCCAGATGTCATTATGCGCCATCGTGGCTTGAGTAAGTTGAAGTCGACCTACACGGATAAGCTACCCAAAATGGTAAATCCGCGCACTGGCCGTATACATACCTCGTATCATCAGGCGGTAACTGCGACTGGACGCCTGTCATCGAGCGATCCGAATCTGCAAAATATTCCGATTCGAACCGAAGCTGGACGGCGTGTTCGTAAGGCATTTACAGCGCCCGAAGGTTATCGGATTATGGCCATCGATTATAGCCAAATCGAATTACGCATTATGGCGCATCTGTCGCAAGACAAGAATTTGGTCGAGGCCTTCTCGAAAGGCCGCGATATTCATAAGGCGACAGCAGCAGAAGTTTTTGGTGTCGACCTTGAGTCGGTTACGAGTGAACAGCGCCGTCGCGCGAAAGCGGTCAACTTTGGGTTGATTTATGGCATGTCGGCTTTTGGTTTGGCGCGCCAACTGGACATTCCGCGGCATGAAGCACAGCAGTATATGGAAAAGTACTTTGAGCGCTTCCCGGGCGTGCAAGATTACATGGAGCGCACGCGGCAACAAGCGAAGCGTGACGGTTACGTTGAAACTCTGTTCGGTCGACGTCTGCAGTTACCGGAAATCCGTGCGCAAAATGGAGCCCGTCGCAAGGCTGCTGAACGCGCTGCGATTAATGCGCCGATGCAAGGAACCGCGGCAGATATCATTAAGTACGCAATGATAAAAGTAGCGGATTATTTGCGAGCAGAGGTACCGCAAGAGCAAGCATGGATGATCATGCAGGTTCACGATGAATTGGTTTTCGAAGTAAAAGAAGAGCAAGTTGAACCATTACAGCAAAAGCTCGTCGAATTGATGGAAGGTGCAGTGAAGCTTGATGTGCCACTGATTGCCGAAGCTGGCGTCGGGCTCAATTGGGATGAAGCGCACTAACTTTCAAAACAAATTCAGATTTTTTTATTTTTTTTTGAACTTATCAAAAAATGACCAGTCTGAATTATTGAAAGGCGCATTAAACGAGTTATTTGCTCTGTTTGCGAAGTCCTTTCAGAGATGTTCTCTCCCTGGATTGTAAGTTTTTTGCCCGGCCATTGGCCGGGCTTTTTCTTTTCTAAGGCAACCTTATTTTCTAGCCTGTCGTAAGAGCATCCAACCCATCAATACGAAGGCTACTAGCGTAATAACTGAAGCGCCACCTAATAACGGCTCAATCGACTTGCGTGCAGTAAAGCCTCCATACAGCACAAATAAGCCAAGACTGATGCCGACGACTCCTAACTGGTGAAGCCAGAACTGAATGTGGCTCAACAAAGTGCCCTCGTAGTCCAGCCAAACCTTATGGAAAATGCCATACAGCACAGAAACGACAAAGCCTAGTAGTAGCAAGTGGGCGTGAGTGGGCAGTTGGGTGTGATTCTTGCTAGCCGCCATGGCAATACCAAGCAGCAACCCGAGCAGGCCATAGATAAAAGCAGTGAGTAAAAATTTACGATCCATACTGCAGTCTCCTGTTATTTGAATAGGAAATTAGGAACAGCAGTGACAGGACAACCAGACGAGTCGGTTAAAAAATAGACGATTATGGCGGTTTTGCAATTACCGTTGGGTATTGAACGGCTGTTTTTTGCGGCGGTTGGCGATCCAAACACCACCTAAAATAGCGGCCATGCCAACTCCTTGTTGCAGGTAGAAGGGTTCGCCGTCGAGAATGCCGAGAATGAGGGCAACAATGGGGATTAGATAGGTTACCGAACTGGTAAACGTGGTATCGGTCATTTTTACGACAGTGTTAAAGATGATGAGCGCCAAAGACGTGCCAACAATTCCTAAAATGAGAATCGCCGCTAACGGGAACCAATTGTGTGCCACCGTTACTTGATCAGCGAAAGGTGTCGCTAACAATAAATAGAGAAGTGCTGGTGGCGCGACCAAGAACAATGAAACACCCGTAATCGTTAGTGCGCCAAGATCGGGAATATGGTGTTTAATCAGATTGAGATTCAGACCATAACAAATCGTCGCAGCTATGATCAGTAAACCGAAGCGATTGAACTCAAGATCACCGTTGGCACTTGCGGTCACCAGCAGCACTGTTCCCACTAAACCAATCACCACGCCGATCCATTGTTGCGAGCGGGCAGTTTGCTTAAAAATCAGTACGCCAATGATGAGCGTCGCAAGCGGCGTAAAGGTGTTCAGTACCCCTGTCACCCCAGAAGGCAACTGGGTTTGCGCAAAGGCAAACAAGAAAGCAGGAATAAAGCTGCCAACTAAACCCACAGATATCAACTTGGGCCAATGGTGCGCGCGAACAGTTTTGAAGCGTCGGAGAATAAAGGGCAGTAAGAAAAAACCAGCTGAAGCAATGCGGATAGCCGCCAGTTGGTCGGGGCTAAAACCGAGCAAACCTTTTTTAATCAATAGGAACGAACTACCCCAAATCAGCGCAAGTAAGCCGAGGAGTAACCAAGCTTTTAACGGTGGTACATCACTCTGCATCTGCCATCAGCCACTCGGACAGCTTCGCTTCAACCTGCGGTAAGCCCAGTTTATTCAGCGATGAGAACATTTCGACAGTGACCTCGCCGCCAAATACAAGTGCGGCTTCACGCGCTTGTAAGAGCGTTGATTTACGCGCGCCGGGCTTTAACTTGTCAGCTTTAGTTAAAAGTATTAATACAGGAATCTCTGAGGCCGTCGCCCAATGCAACAATTCTTGGTCAACATCGCGATACGGGTGACGAATGTCCATCAGTAACACCAAACCACGCAACGACTCACGTTTCTGTAGGTATTCGCTCAGAGCACGATTCCACTTCTCTTTAACGGCAAGGGGGACTTTCGCATATCCGTAACCAGGTAAGTCGATCAAGCGTTTACCAGGTAACACCTCAAACACGTTGATCAATTGCGTGCGTCCGGGCGTTTTACTGGTACGCGCTAAGTTTCGTTGCCGCGTTAAGGTATTTAGTGCGCTTGATTTACCGGCATTTGAGCGGCCCGCAAAGGCTATCTCAACGCCCTCATCAGCAGGCAATTGGCGGATGTCTGCGGCGCTGGTAACGAACACGGTCGGTTGGAAGTTTAGGATTGCGTCAGTCATAGTGTCTATAAAGCCTTACAGGAAAGCGTATACTATCATGATTAGACGTTTAATCCTTAGAAGTTTTGTGTAAAATAGCGTCTGTTACAACATTTTCCAGAGCAGAGAATTCGATCATGAAAAAACTTGCATTGTTCGTTGGGCTGTATCTTGGTCTTACTGGCGCAGTTATGGCGCAGACCGGTGATGCAGAAGCCGGCAAGGAAAAATCTCAGGTGTGTGCAGCATGCCATGGTCCGACTGGCGACTCACCATCAGACATGTATCCAAAGTTGAATGGCCAGCACGCTTCTTATTTGATGAAGCAATTGCACGACTACCAGCTAGCGGGTGAGACCGGCGGCGAAGAAGGTCGCGCGAATGCGATCATGCAGGGCCAAGCTGCGTCATTGAGCGATGAAGATATTGCCGACCTCGCTGCTTACTTTGCGGCGCAAGAGCCAATGCAAGACTCAGCTCCTGAAGATGTGGTTGCCGCAGGTCAGAAGCTTTATATGGGTGGCGACGAAGCGCGTGGCTTGACTGCTTGTGCTGCCTGTCATGGCCCGCGTGGTGATGGTATGGGATTAGCTAACTTCCCTGATATTTCTGGCAACCACCCAGAATACATCGCGCAGCAACTTGAAATGTTTCGTGACGGTTCACGCGCCAATGATATGAATGGCATGATGCGTGATGTAGCCGCGAAACTTACCGATAAAGACATTGAAATCTTATCGCAATACCTCGCTGGACTGTATTAAAACTATCGAAAAGCGTACAAAAAAGCAGCACATGAGTGCTGCTTTTTTTGTTTTTATGTTATAGAAAACGCGAAGAAAGCCTTTAAAAATGAACCTATAAACCATATGGGTATAAAAAATCATTTTTTTAGACGATAAAAATCATTGATAAAAAATGACGATTCAGTAGTCTGAATGCCATTCAAGATTAGGGAAACCGCTGAGAGAGCGAGTTCTGACGGTTGGTAAGCAACTTACATTTTTAATCCAGGGAATAACAACAGGCCAGGAGGCCAACCTTAACCAAGCAAATAAAAACAAAAGCTAATGCTCGGTTGATGCGCGAAAAGATAACAATAACAATAAAAAACTCACGGAAGTTATAATAAAGTACACGGATGAATTGACAACCGTTCTCGTGAATCGCACGTGCGCTGTGTGAGTAAGAGAGAATACACTAGGCGATGCTTCGGCATCGCCTTTTTATTTTCTGCGTTGCTCGGTTACACTATGCGTTATCTTTTGCCACAACATGAAGCCTACCTATGACGCGCAAGAAAAAGACTCGGAAAACAGGCCCACTAGCAGCCTCCAAAAAACCTAGAGATGAAGTCCAACGCAAAGCCCCAGAAGGGACCAAGCACAAGGGCAAGGGTCACAAACCTGGCTCACGATTTAATCCACAGCAAGAAGCTCCGAAAAGTGGCACAAGCCAGCCTGTGGGGGACTCTCGCTTTGGTAGCAAGAAACCTATTACCTTGGTCAACACCCATGCGCAACAAGTAGCTGCGCAGCCGAGCTTTGACCGTGCAGCGGCTGAAGCAGAGCTGCAGGCGCTCGAAAACGACGCACGTCTGCAAGCATTACTCGATCGTATCGATAACGGCGATGAATTAAACCCTAGCGAAGAACGTTACGTAGACGAACGTACAGAGCGCTTTGAGCAGCTCGCTGAGTTGCTCGGGTTAAACTTCGACGATGATGAGGACGATGATGATGAGTAATTTCCCGTGGTGGGCATGGCTATTGGTTGTGGTCGCGGTGGTGATTGTTGCCGTGCTGGCATTTGTAGCTGGGCGCCTGCTAGGACGGTTACAAGATCAGAATAAACGCCGCGATGCGGCGATTCAGAAGCGTAATGAGCGTTTGCACGAGAGTATTGTGACCATCGCCAAAGCGATGGATCAAGGCCAGTGTGCGCTGTCTGAGGGCGCGCTGCGGCTAGTGGTGTTGCTAGACTTGCGGGTGGAAGAGGGGAAACCGGTTTACAGTGAACGCTATCGTGGGCTGCATACCATGTATGAACGAATCAAGCACATGCCAACTCACGAGGCGCGTAAGCAATATCCGAAAAGTGAAATTCGTAAAATGGATGATGAGCGCGAGGGTTATGAGAAAGAACTGGAGGACGTCATTTTGGCAGACGTCCGCCAGTTACTGAAGGACTTTAATTAGCAGCGTTTTTATAGACCTGCCCGTCTTTCATTACGAAGTCGATATCGGCAAGTACAGCAATGTCAGCTAGAGGATCAGCTGAAACTGCGACGATGTCGGCGCGCTTGCCAACCGTCAATGTACCAAAGTCATCAATCGTACCGAGAAGGGTCGCAGCTTCATGAGTTGCGGCCTTGATCGCTTCGAGGGCCGGCATGCCTGCCTCTACCATGTATACAAACTCACGATAGTTTTCGCCGTGATCAAAGACGCCTGCGTCAGTACCGAAAGCAATATTCACACCTGCCTTATAAGCTTCTGCAAAGGTGCCCTGAATTTTTGGACCGATCGCCGCCGCTTTAGGGCGTACTAATTCTGGGAAGAAGCCATCGATTTCCGCACGTTCGGCAACCGACTTACCAGCGGTGATAGTTGGAATGTAATACACACCTTTGGCTTTCATCGCATCCATCACTTCGGCATCCATGTAGGTACCGTGTTCAATGGAGTCCACGCCAGCTTCAATCGCGCGTAACATACCTTCTTTACCGTGGGCATGCACAGTAACTTTCATTTCATAATCACGCGCCGTGTTTACGATTTCATTGAGTTCGTCTTGCATGAACTGCGGATTTTGACCACTCTTGGCGACGCTTAAAACACCACCCGTGACTGTTAGCTTAATTAAGTCAGCGGTATCTTGATAGCGCGCTCGAACAGCTTTGCGCGCATCATAAGGCCCATCGACGACGCCATCTGCTGGAGTGGGTGACGGATAAAGATCTTCCTTCGCGCCATTGGTAGGGTCAGCATGGCCGCCAGTGGTCGCAATTGACTTGCCTGCGGTGAAAATCCGCGGGCCGGTTACTTTGCCAGCTTTAATCGCATCACGCAGGGCGATACTGGCATTGTATGAGTCACCTAGGTCGCGCACGGTAGTGAAACCCGCCATCAGCGTCTTACCCGCGAAATTGACTGCATCTAAGGTTACATCAGGGCCGCTCTTGGTAAATTTATGCATGTAACTACCAGGCGCGAGTTGCGAGGTAAGGTGCGTGTGCATGTCGATGAAACCTGGCATAACGGTGCCTTCACGACGGTCAATGACGACATCGTCAGCAGTGGCTTCTTGGAAACCATCGACAATTGCAGTAATGCGACCCTCATCGACGACAATGGTTTTATTACGTTCAGGTTCCGCACCGGTACCGTCTATCAATTGCCCAGCATAAATCAGGGTATCGGCCTGCGCAGCGCTGCAAGCTAATAGTAAGCTGGCGCTGAGGTGGGTCAGCATTAGAGTTGTTTTTGTTGATTTTGCCATAGCTTCCTCGATTCTGGGTTAGACACTTTATTAGACAAATAATGCATGAAGCTTCACCATACGCCTAGCGGAACTGGCAAATCAAGTTTGTCGACGCGCATAGACCGCATAAAAACGCTGAATTAACGCATCAGCTATTAAATTGATATAATTACGACACTTACCAACAGTGGAAAGAGTTTTCATGTTTAAACGCCTACGCGAAGACATCAACAGTGTGTATGCCCGTGACCCTGCTGCGCGCAACTGGTTTGAGGTACTAACGACCTATCCGGGGTTGCACGCAATTTGGTGGCACCGCATGAATCACCGCTTATGGAACTGGCGTTTTTATTGGCTGGCACGCTTTTTATCAACGGTCGCGCGGTGGTTGACCGGCATCGAGATACATCCAGGTGCGCGCATTGGTCGGCGCTTTTTTATCGATCACGGTATGGGCGTGGTCATCGGTGAAACTGCTGAAATTGGTGATGATGTGACCATTTATCATGGCGTCACTTTGGGCGGAACCAGTTGGAATCAAGGTAAACGACATCCGACACTTGAAGATGGTGTGGTCATTGGTGCGGGCGCAAAAGTCCTGGGACCTATCGTCGTTGCGAAAAACGCGCGTATCGGTTCGAACGCGGTAGTGGTAAAAGATGTGCCGTCGGAGGCCACGGTGGTTGGAATTCCTGCCCGTGTGGCAAACTCGAAAGTGGCACCAGAAGTCAGCAAGCGTCGCGCAGAAATGGCCAAGCAGTATGGTTTCGATGCCTACGCGATCTCGCCCGACAATCCAGACCCTGTTGCAACAGCGATTGGTCGTATGCTTGATCACGTGCATTTGCTTGACCAAAAAGTCGCCGATTTATGTTGCGCAGTGAATAAACTTGGCGGTAATGTGTGTGAAGAAATACCGGAAGTTGAATTGGACGACATGGACTTCATCACTGCAGAGCAAGAAGCAGCTGAACGACGCAAACGCGACCAATAAAATTAACCCATTGCGCCAGGGCAGTTGCCACAGAGGTAACTTGTTATGGCAATCGTACGCTACATCACTCCGATCCTACTTGTAACGCTGCTCGGTTGCGCCGGGCAGCCAGCGCAACTGCGCGAGCAAGCACCGATTCATCATCAGCTAAGCCCGCCAACATTTAATGATGCCTTGTTTGATAAAACGCCAGAGGTGATTTCACCAGCACAGTTATTTGCGCTCAGTGACGCGCAGCAACAGGCATTTTTACGTGTCTTCAACGGGCATTTAAGCCATTTACCAGCCAATGAGCGCATTAGCCGCTATCTGAGCGATCTGACCCACGGCTTCAACTACAAAGAAGAGACTTACACCGCAAGTGAAGCTTTGGCGTTGCAGGCGGGCAATTGTATGGCGTTAGCTATCGTCACTAAGAGTTTGGCTGACTTAGTCGATGTCGAGATTAAGTTTCAACAAGTGACGAATGCCCCAGTTTATGATCGCATCAACGATACGGTGATGGAGTCAGATCATGTGCGCGCGCGTTTGTACCGCCCGGTGCCCAGCGAAGAAAGTCGAGATGTACTTTATGAGCGTCAATGGGTGGTGGTGGATTACTTCCCCGCAAGGGACACCCGTAGTCGAGGTATCATTAGTGAAGCCAAGTTTCTTGCACTGTACTACCGTAACCGAGCGGCCGAATTTATGTTAGCTGAGCAACCTGATTTGGCTTTTGCCTATGCGCAAGCTGCTTTGCGCTATGAGGCGAACGATGGTGATGCGCTCAATATTATCGGCTTGTTGCATCGACGGGCGGGTGATACCCAGACAGCGCAACGCATTTATGACTATGTATTGAAGCTTGAGCCAAATAATTTGAATGTGCTGCATAACGCGCTCGCACTAGCACGATCAGGCAATAACCAAGCTGCTATGACGGCGTACGAGCGGCGTATTCAGGCGCTACCTGACCCAAACCCATACACTTGGATTGTATTAGCAGAGCGCGCTTTTGCGCAGAACCGATTTGAAACTGCTCTAACCATGTACGAGAAAGCCGCGTATTACGCCCCTTATCTGCATGAGGTTTATTGGGGACAAGCAAGTGTCTATGCGGCGCAAGGGGATACAGTGCGAGCCAAGCGGGTGCTCGCCGAGGGTCTGGAGCAGGCAAGGTTATCAGCAACCAAGCAAAGCTATAAAGCAGGGTGGTACAGCTATCGTGACTGACAGCCTTGACGGAAAGCATAAAAAAAGCCGCTCTAGGAGCGGCTTTTTGGGATTCTATTAATCTAGGCTGCCGAAGCAACGTGATTACATAGGTACCACGTTCTCAGCTTGAGGACCTTTAGGACCTTGAGCGATAGTGAACTGAACGGTTTGGCCTTCAGCCAAAGTTTTGAAACCGTCAGATTGGATAGCGCTGAAATGTACGAATACGTCTGCGCCTTGCTCTTGCTCGATGAAACCGAAACCTTTAGCTTCGTTAAAGAACTTTACTTTACCAGTTACTGTAGACATGCTGAAATTCCTCGTATGCATGTGAAAATCTAGGGTGTTGCTAATAAAAATCGTGTATAACTTGGGACTTACAAAACGAGGTACAGCAATTGACTTCGTAACAGGCCACAATGAGACAGCCAATTTTTTCTAGCGCGGTCAGTATACGCTCATTGAAACGCCTGTCAAATGAACTTTCTTTAGTCAAGCCTAAATTTATCCACGAATCCAATTTTTAGTGATGTGCCGAAACTCATCGGTACCACTTTTATAAAGCCATTCATAAGCCGCCATTTCACTACTAATAATGTTGATGCCGGCTTGTCGCAATCGCGCTAAAGCCGTTTGTTTATCGGAGTCTCTGCGTGATCCAACGGCATCCTCGACAACATAAACTTGGTAACCGGCTTGAGCCATATCGATAGCAGTTTGTAAGATACAAACGTGAGTTTCCATGCCCATTAAAATAATTTGGCGTTTGTCGTGGTTTTCTACAGCTTCGACGAAATTAGGCTCTTGCCAGGCACTAAAGTGCAGTTTCTCAACCACTTGAGCATTTTCAATCACACCACTCAGGGCATCGACACTGATCCCGAGCCCTTTTGGGTATTGTTCGGTGACGAGTACGCCGACATTAAGTTCGTTGGCAATTTCACCGAGCCAGCGCATGCGTGCTATTAATTGGTCGCGTTGATTGATGACAGGTGCGAGTTTTTCTTGCACATCAATGATGACCAATAAGGACTGCTCTGCAGTGAGTAACATAAGCCTACTCCTTTAACTATGAAGTTAATCTCATTGTGCCTCAAACGGCTTGCCTTTCCTATCCTTAGGGTCTAGCTTGTTGATGAATGGAATGAAAGAGTTCGCCAATGCATAAAACGGAAACTAGCCCAGCGAATAAGTCGGCTGACGAATTATTACAAGGCTTTAAAATAAAAGTCACGGGCAACATTGTCTGGGCTGGGGCTATTATTGAGCTAGTCTTGGCACTCGCTCAGTTTGTTATCGGTAATCATGTGTTGGCGAGTGTCATACTCGGCGCGAGCGTGTTGTTTGGCATTGTTGCGTGGTATTACCGCGGTCAACGTATTCCACTCCCATTTCGAATCGTTTTCATCACGCTATTAGTTAGTATTACTGCGGTATCGATGCATTTTAATGCTTACCTGGGTGTGTATTGGACTTATCCGCTACTTACCGCGTGTTTTTTCTTATTTTCAGGTACTGCAGGGATTATCGCAGCCGCGTCTTTAGTGGTAGTGTTTGGTGGAACAGCCGCATTCACACTGCCGTTCGACGATGCATGGCGACTCACCGCGACACTCTCCATTATTTTAGTGCTGGGTTCGGTATTTGTGGTGTTGCTAAAGCAACTGCAGGAATTGTTGAGACAACTTGTCGTCACCGACACGCTCACTGGGCTTAACAACCGTCATTTGGTGACTGGGGTGTTAGAGGATGCGTTATCTCGTTGGCAGCGCTATCAGCGTCCAGCGAGTGTGGTGATTATCGATCTTGATCACTTTAAGCCGTTGAATGATAAGTATGGACATCTGTTTGGCGATCAAATTCTCAAACAAGTTGCTAAGCGTTTGCGCTCAGTTTTGCGTAAAAACGACGAGATTTTTCGTGTCGGTGGCGAAGAGTTCTTAATTTTGCTACCTGAAACCAATGCCGATGCTGCCATGGTGGTGGCGCACAAATTAAGAGATTTAATTGCCGAGCGGCCGTTTAAAGGTAAGCAACACGAAGTCGCGGTCACGATTTCGCTTGGAGTGGCGCAGATAGCTGCTAAACAGTCTTGGGCCGAGTGGCTTAATGCCGCTGATCAGGCGCTGTTGCAAGCGAAGCGAGAGGGCCGTAATCGCGTATGTAGCGCAAGCACTCGTTAAGGTGTACAGTTAATAAAAAAATAACGGATAAAGCCTATGAACCAGAGCTACTCACCTTCATCAGCCGCAACATTTGATTTATGGCAGCATTTTCGCTTGTTGGCGATGCGCGGGATTTATTTCGGCTCCGGTATTGTGATTGCGGGCACGTCAGTTTACGCCGCTATCCAGGGCAGTTGGGCTGCCGCTGCAGCTTTATTCTGTATTGCCATCGGCTTCATCATTATTGGTTACCTTTATCGCAACGAGCTGGCGCCACAATGGATTAATTTTCTTGTCATTTGTTGTCTCGGGACCTTAGTGAGCGTCTCGATGAAGAGTGCAGGGATTCTGGGCGTTTATTGGATGTATCCGATTCTCGCAATGGTCTTTTTCATGTTTGACAAGACCATCTTTGTGCTTGTGATCATGTTGATTTACGCCTTATTCGCCGCTGTTATCTATCAAGTATTGCCGTTCGAATACGCTTGGCGTGTTGCAATCTCGATGTTGGTGTTGATTGGCGTTGGCGCGGCATTCTTGATCATGATGAGCAGTATGCAACGTAAGCTATTCAGTGCTGCTGCCACCGATTCTTTAACCGGTTGTGTTAAACGTGAGTACCTCAGTGACATGGTGCAGCAAGCGGCAAATAAAGCTGAGCGCGCGAAACAGCCAGCTAGCCTGGTGCAAATCGACATGGATTCATTTCAAAGCGTCAATGACCGTTATGGTTATTTATTTGGTGATAAGGTGCTTGAAGAAGTTGCGCGCCGTCTGCGCAGCGTTGCGCGCACCAACGATACCGTGGTGCGTTCAAATGGCGCTGAGTTCGTGGTCATCTTCCCCAATACCGCAAGTGATGAGGCCGAAGAGCTCGCTACGCAGATGCTCGATCGGATTCGTCACGACCCATTCTCGGTGAAATCACTCACGGTAACGGTGACCGCCAGTGGTGGCGTTGCCGAGTACAAACGTGGTCAACAGTGGGGCGAATGGCTTGGCGCAGCTGATTCGGCGCTCTATCAAGCGAAAAGCCAAGGGCGTGATCGACTAAAAGTCGCGCAATAAATTTGCACCTTTCTGACTAACTGGTAAAATTCGCTGCTTTCTCAAAAGGAGCAGCGCATGGCACCTGTACTTATTCTAATGGGCTCACAGTCTGATTGGCCGGTAATGCAACACGCCGCAACAATGTTACAAGACCTCGGCGTAGAGTGGCGCGCTGAAGTTGTGTCCGCTCACCGCACCCCCGATTTATTGAAATCTTCAATGCAACAGGCAGAGCAAGACGGCGTTCCAGTAGTGATTGCTGGCGCTGGTGGTGCGGCGCACTTACCTGGCATGTTGGCGGCTTATACGGCAATTCCAGTGTTGGGCGTTCCGGTACCAAGCAAACAATTGAAAGGCCTTGATAGCCTGTTGTCGATTGTGCAAATGCCAAAAGGTGTTGCTGTGGGTACTTTAGCGATTGGCCAAGCTGGTGCTGCGAATGCTGGGTTGCTGGCCGCGCAAATCATCGGTACGACCAACGCCGATGTGCGCGCAAAAGTAAATGCATTCCGCACCGCACAACGCGATAAAGTCATGAACGGTCCAGATTTGGAGTTGCCTGACGCATGAAGCTATTGTTCTCGGGTGACGGTCAACTAGGTCAAATGTTGGGTGCCAGTGCGATCAGTCATGGCCATGAATGCCTGCTGTACAGTACCCGCATCGAAGAAATTAAACCGCTGTCGGCCCAAGTGAGCTTGCCCTGGTCGTTGCAAGACGCAGTGGCTTGGGCTGATGTGGTCAGCTGGGAACATGAAGCGATTCCTGCCAATGTTATGGCGGCGGCACGCGATAAATTTTTGATGGACCCTGCGCGTATTCAAAGTTTGACCGACCGTCGTGCTGAGAAAAAACTCTTCGACGACTGCCGTGTGGCAACCTCACCCTGGCAAAGTTACAACACGCCGAGCGAATTAGAGAAGATTTTACGTCAAGCACAACGCGGGGTGGTCATCAAGGCTGCTCGTGGCGGTTATGATGGCAAAGGGCAGTGGCGCTATCAGCCAGGCGATGACATCGCTGCTGTAGTGAGCGAAGCCGGGCAAGCGCCGGGCATCGTTGAAGATCTGATTCCATTCGTAAAAGAAGTTTCTTTGGTCGGTGCGCGTGCCAAAGACGGCAGTACCTGCAGCTATCCGTTGATCACCAATGTGCATCGCCAAGGTATTCTAAGTTACAGCCTCGGTGGTATCGACACGGTACCAGCTGCCATCGCCGCACAGGCTAAAGAGGCCTTCCAACGCCTTACCGACGCGCTCAAATACGTAGGTGTGTTCGCGATTGAGTTTTTTGTGGTGGGCGAAGGTGCGGATGCACAGTTGTTGATCAACGAAGTTGCCCCACGGGTTCACAATTCAGGTCATTGGACTATGCTCGGTGCAACCTGTAGTCAGTTTGACTTGCACATTCGAGCGCTGACTGGCATGCCATTGCCGCAACTGTCGATTGCGCCAACGTTGATGCTCAATGTGATTGGCGCACAACAAATTCCTGCCGGTTTATGGCATCACCAAGACGCCCAGTGCCATTGGTACAACAAAACGCCACAACCGGGTCGCAAAGTAGGCCATGTCAACATTCGCACTGCGAATCACGACACCGCCATGCAATGGGTTGAGCAGTGGGCCGATAACTTACAAGTGCTTGCTTAACCAGGTGTTGATGGCGGCGATTTGCTCGCCACAGACTTGGTGTTGCATTGCAAAGCTTTGGAATTCTGCTGGATAACCTTGGTCAGCCAACCAATTGTATGCGAGTTTACCTAGCGATTCGGGAACCACAGGATCTTGGCTGCCGTGTTGAATAAGAATGGGCAGGTCGCGATTGGCATCACTCAACGAGATACTTTCATAAGTCGCTAAATAGGTCGACAACGCCAACAAACCACCGAGGCGCTGTGAGTGGCTTAATGCTGTCTCATAGGCCACGGCACCCCCTTGTGAAAAGCCGGCAAGGATAATGTGCTCAGGTTTAACGCCGCGTTCTTGCTCGCGTTCTATCAGCTTACGGATTTCGGCCGCAGACGCTCGTAATTGCTCAGTATCTACTTTACGCTCAATCGACATCGATAGAATGTCATACCAAGCAGGCATGCGCATACCACCATTGATGGTAACTGGCATTTGTGGTGCGTGGGGAAATACAAAACGCACGTGACAGCCTGCTGGCGCCTGTAAATGTGGAACGATTGGAGCGAAGTCATTACCGTCTGCGCCTAAGCCATGCAACCAGATAACACTGCGGTTGGCGGTCTGTTCAGGATTGATTTCTACACAGGGTAAGTAACTCATTCACGCTCCCTAATTTTCTTTTTACCAAGGCCGCCACTGATGGTCAGTTGTAAGGCATCGGCCGGACTCATATCTAGCGGTTCAATACAGCTGCGCGGTACCATGACCATGTAGCCGCCGACATTGTAACTCATTGGTAAAAACACCGCGACGTTGTCATCATCCAGGGCTTCAGAGAGTTTGTCACCGCTAATTCCGCTTTTTTTCGTAACGATACCAATCAGTTTAAGCTCGCCCCCCGGCATGGTCACCATGACCACTGATTCTTCAGCAAAGTTTTTGCCCGACATCATTTCGAACACATCGTTAACCGTGCCGTAAAGGCTATTAAGCAATGGCATTTTATCCATAAGTTTGCCGGGTAATGCCCACAGGCTATTCATAAAGCCCCAGCGCGTGCTAAACCCAATTAGCGCTGCTAGTAGAATGAAACTGATGAAAGCGAGGCCCGGGAAATAATAATCCTCACTAAGTAAAACGATCCAGATAGGGCGTAGCCACGTTTCGATGGTGACTAACAGCCATTGCGCCAGGGCGATGGTCACAATAATTGGTAACAATATCGCAAGGCCTTTAAGTAAATACTGTATGGCTTTTTTCATTATGCTAATCTCTTTGCAGTTTGGTCTAGCTTAGCGTTTTTCAGGAACCGATATGAAACTATTTGGCAGTTATACTTCACCATTCGTGCGCCATTGTCGCATTGTCTTGGCGCAACATCAGCACAACTACGAGTTTGTTCCAACAGACTACACTCAGAGTGCGCAGCAAACGCCGACAAAACGGGTACCTTACTTTTCTCATGATGGCCTAGAATTGCATGATTCGTCGTCGATTTTACGTTATCTTCGCAGTTTAGCGGGCGAAGGTTTCTGTGAGGACCCAGCAACTTTTGATCTCTATTGCACGATCAATACGGCGTTAGATGCTACGGTAAACATCTTTATTCTAAGTATGGATAACCTCACCGCTGAACAAGTACCTTACTTGGCGCGCCAACAAGATCGTGTGAGTGCGATACTTGATGACTTAAATAGTCGCGAGTGGGGTCAAGTTGATGAAAAAAATGACGCACATCTGCGGCTGGCATGCTTTTTAAGCTGGGCACAATTTCGCAACCGCATTGATATTCAGAACTGGCCAAATCTACAGCAGTTCTTGGCGGGCATGAATCAGCAGGCTTGGTTCGCAAATACCCACCCGGCCTTAAGCTAATAACATTAAAATAGGGGAGAGAATCCATGAAAAAATGGTTATCGGTGCTGAGCGTAGCCGTATTAGCGGCTTGTTCACCACAAGAACAGGCATCGAACGATGTTGAATTGAGCAAAGAAGCGACGATGGCAGCAAATCAGTTAACCTATCCAACCACGTTCCGCGGTAATGTCACCGACAATTATTTTGGTACTGTCGTTGCAGACCCCTACCGCTGGCTTGAAGATGATCGCAGTGTTGATACTGAGGCTTGGGTACAAGCACAAAACGAGGTGACGTTTAAGTACCTTGAGCAAATTCCCTATCGTCAACAAATCGAAGAGCGCTTAAGTTCCATGTGGAACTATGAAAAAGTAGGTGCTCCTTTCAAAGAAGGCGATTACACCTACTTCTACAAGAATGACGGTCTACAGAACCAGTACGTGGTGTACCGTACAGATGCTGAGGGCAATACTGAGGTCTTCCTTGACCCCAATACGTTCAGCGAAGATGGCACGACCTCTTTGGCTAGTTTGAGCTTTTCAAAAGATGGCTCAATCGCTGCGTACGCAATCTCTGAAGGCGGTAGTGACTGGCGCAAGATCATCATTATCGATGTCGAAACCAAAGAGCAGCTTGAAGATCCGATTGTTGATGTGAAATTTAGCGGTATTTCGTGGTTTGGCAACGATGGCTTCTACTATTCAAGCTATGACAAGCCAGAAGGCAGTGAGTTGTCAGCGAAAACTGACCAACACAAGCTTTACTATCATAAGCTGGGTACTGCGCAAGCGGATGATGCCGTCATCTTTGGTGGTAGCGAAGCAGAAAAACATCGTTATGTTGGCGGCTACGTTTCTGAAGACGACAACTACTTGTTCATCAGCGCAGCTAACTCAACATCAGGGAATAAACTGTTCTTGAAAGATTTGAGTAGCCCAGACAGTGAATTTGTTGCTATTACCGACACCTTTGATGGTGATACTTCAGTGCTAGACAACAAAGGTTCGAAGTTGTATTTAGTGACTGACCTCGATGCGCCGAATAAGCGCGTAGTAACGGTTGATGCAAGAGCTCCGGAACCTGCTAACTGGCAAGATTTTATCGCCGAAACTGATAACGTATTAAGCGTTGGTACCGGTGCCGGTTACATCTTTGCTGAGTACATGGTCGACGCGATTGCCAAGGTCGAGCAATACGACTACGACGGCAACAAAGTACGTGATGTTGAGTTGCCAGGCGTGGGTAGCGTGAGCGGTTTTGGTGGCAAAGACGATGCTGAAGAGCTGTATTACACCTTCACCAATTACAATACCCCAGGCACCATTTATAAGTACGCGCCGGCAACTGGTGAATCGGAAGTTTACGAGCAGTCAAAAGCTGATTTCGATAGCGAAGCCTATGAGTCGAAGCAGGTGTTTTACACCTCTAAAGACGGCACTGAAGTACCTATGATCATCACCTACAAGAAAGGTCTTGAGCTTGACGGTACTAATCCCACCATGCTGTATGGTTATGGCGGCTTCAACATCAGCTTGACCCCTTCGTTTAGCATCACCAACGCGCTCTGGCTCGAAATGGGTGGTGTTTATGCGGTGGCCAACCTGCGCGGTGGCGGTGAATATGGTAAAGCATGGCACTTAGCCGGTACGCAGCTTAACAAGCAAAACGTGTTTGATGACTTCATTGCAGCAGGTGAATATCTGATTGACCAAGGCTATACCTCAAACAACCGTTTGGCGGTTCGTGGCGGCTCAAATGGTGGTTTGTTGGTGGGCGCAGTGATGACGCAACGCCCAGATTTAATGCAAGTTGCCTTACCAGCGGTCGGTGTACTTGATATGTTGCGCTATCACACCTTCACCGCAGGTGCAGGCTGGGCTTATGACTACGGTACCGCCGAAGATAGCGAAGAAATGTTTGAGTATTTGTACGGCTATTCACCAGTCCACAACGTTGAGCAGGGAGTGAGCTATCCGGCAACAATGATTACCACTGGTGATCACGACGACCGTGTGGTGCCGGCGCACTCATTTAAGTTTGCGGCTGAACTGCAAGCCAAAGCAGGAGGTTCGAATCCGCAGTTGATTCGTATCGAGACCAATGCGGGTCATGGTGCAGGTACGCCGGTATCGAAAACCATCGAACAGTACGCTGATATCTACGGCTTCACGCTGTGGAACATGGGTGTGAAAGAGTTGGAAGAGCTGCAATAACAACTGTGCAGTTAACGCAAAATAATGAAAGCCTCGGCGCATACCGAGGCTTTTTTATGCGCGCTGCGGACCGTGCAAGGTTACCGCTGACACATAGTTATCTTCTATGGCGCGGGCTAAATCCGTATCAAGGACTTTGTGCGCCTGCTCAAAAGGGACGTTCAAGCTGACAATGCCCCAAGCCTGATTGCGACCATGAACTTTGCCTGCGTAAAGGGCTTTATCGACTAACTGAAGCGTCGCTTCCCAATCCATCTGTTGCTGATTAAGGTCGGCAAACGGATAACTTATAAAACCAGCCGTACAAGTGATGTGAATTTGCTTACCATGCTCGGTTGTTACCGGCTCATTGGCAATTTGCTGCAGCAAACGCAAGACAAAACGGGGGAGTGCATCATGACTGGTGTCAGTTAAATAAATCAAGAACTCCTCACCACCCCAACGAATGACCTTGTCGTTATCACGACAGATAGCAAGTAAACGATCGGCAACGGCTTTGATGACTTCATCGCCGGCGGCATGGCCGTGATGATCATTGATGCGTTTGAAGTGGTCGATATCAATCAGCACCATGGCATCGGAACGCTCTTTAGGGTGCGCCTCTTGGCGTTGCAGTTCTTGTTGCATCGCGCGACGATTGAGGAGCCCCGTGAGCGGATCACGAATAGATTGGTCGGCAAGTTGAGCGTTAGCGCTTTGTAGCGCTAAATTGGAGCGTTTTGCCGCACGATATAAATAAAACGCGAGCACTGAGAGTAGTAGGGCAACGACCGCACCAAGAATCAAAATAAGCTGACGCTGGCGCTCGTTTTCAAGCAGTTGTGCGTTTAGGTCGTTTTGTTGCTCAAGTAGCTCAATCTGTTGCGCCTTATCTTGCGAGTCATACAAATTTTGTAGTTCGGTAACGTTTTTTTGTAAGTTGGTATTAAATATTTCTTCGCGCAGCGCACGCTGCTTAAGTAATACTTCATTTGCTTGTTGATGGCGTCCCGCCATTGTCAGCGCTTCGGCAAACTCACCAAGCAAAGGTTCAAATTCGCTGTCTAACCAGGTTTCGCTGGCCTGCTCGACAACACTTTGCATGGCATTCAAGCCTTCATCGAAGTTGGCGAGATGAACTTGAATAAAGCCCAAATTGAAGCGAATCATTTGTTCAGAAATGACGTTATTCTGTGCCTCGGCCACAGTTAATGCCTGCTGCAGAATTTGAATGCCAGACTCAAAACGCTCGGTACGGATCGCCAAATCACCCAAATTATTCAATACCGTAGACTCTAGGGCAGACCATTGGGGATCGTCGTTGATCTTACTCTCTAAGGCTGTATAGATTTCGAATGCGCGATCGTATTCTTCCATCATCGAATAGACATAGGCACGTTGAAATTCGATTTCCGGCATAAACATGGCTTCTAAGCCCGCTTGCTGGACTGCTTCAGTAGCTTCATCTAAACGTGCTATAGCTTGATCGTAGCGGCGTTGTTGCGCATCAATGGCGGCAACACGCAGACTTAAATGGGTACGGCGAACCTGAGTTCGTTCATCATTGGTCTCATCGACGGCTTGAGCGGCTGCTATAAGGTGCTCAAATGCCCGTTCAGGCTGGTTTTTGGCGGTATAAACACTGGCGATGAGGTTGTGTACGAAATAACGCACCCGCGGCAATTGTGCTTTTTCCAATGGCACAATAGCGGTGTTCAACAAGGTGTAGGCTTCAGTTAATTTGTTTTCAACTGTCTTAATGAGTATCCGCGTACCAGCCGCTTCCGCAATAGCATCTGGTAACGCGCTGGTGATTGCCAGTTGCTGTGCCTCTTCGAGTTGTTGATAAGCCAGATCGATATCGCCTAAATAGGCATTTGATAGCGCGATGTAGGACATCAGACGGACGCGCGACATTGCCGGTGTTTGCGCATCAACGGTTTGCTTAAGCGCCAGCATTTGTGTACGCATTTCTTCTTCTGACAAATTGTTATTGAGCATAGTGTCGAGTTGCTGCTCGACACTCGCATCTAGAACAGGCGCCTTGTTTTCGTCACTTTGCACCAGCACTTCTTGTTGCCAGAGTGAGGCATGCGCAGCATCAGCTACCACTAGGAAATAGCTGAGTACAGTGAACATGATAGAGGTAGCTGTGAATGGGCGCACAGAAGTCCTTCGCGTCTAAAAATTATGCAATAACTTACCTTTGTGGTCGGAGCAGTGCAACTAATTTCGGTGAATGCTTAATATAATTCATGGCATGTTTGTATGTTATAAAAAAATCAAAATAAAGGTTGGCGCGGCGTGTCGTTGGATCTTAGCGGCTAAAGCGCTTGACCAGGCTCACAAAATCATCAACAGTTTGATGGCATACTAACTCTAACAGGGTAAAGACCATGTATTTGACCAAGCCTCTTTCAAAATATGCACTAACGGCACTTGCTTTCTTTGCATTATCAGCGTGTCAGCCGGCACCAGAAACAACCCCATCGGACGTCTCGCAAAGCGACGCGCCAGTTGCTAAGCGTGAACCCTATACTGTTGTGTCACCGCACGGAGAACGCGTCGACTATTATTATTGGCTGCGTGATGATGAGCGCAAAGATCCTGAAGTTTTAGCGTATCTAGAGGCTGAAAATGATTATTACGATGCCTATCGCGCCGACTATCAGGCTGTTACTGATGAAATTGAACAGGAAATTTTGGCTCGTGTGAAGCAAGACGATAGTAGTGTTCCTTATCGTCGCGGTGACTACATGTACCAAACAGTCTACGAGACGGGAAAAGAGTATCCGATCTACACCCGAACGCCTGTTGATGGCGGCGACGCTGAAACGATTCTTGACGTGAACGAGCTGGCCGAAGGCAAACCATTTATGCAGGTCTCGAATCTGCAAGTCAGTCCAGACCAGAATAAAGTCGCCTTTGTAGTTGATGACATGGGCCGTCGCCAGTACGAACTGCAAGTCAAAGACCTGACCACTGGCGAAGTTGCTGCGACTGGCATTACAGGAATCTCAGCGGCGATTGCTTGGGCCAAAGATAACGAAACCTTGTTTGTGATTGAGAACGATCCGCAAACCTTGTTATCGAAACGCGTGATGAAATATCAGTTGGGGTCACCAGCAGATAGCGTCGAAGTTGTCTACGAAGAGCAAGACAATACCTTTTATATGTGGGTCGATAACACCACCGATGGTGAATATGTCGTTATCAACTTAGATGCGACGGTATCTGACGAAATGCATGTACTCGATGCTGACACTCCAGATGGAGAGTTTCAGGTGTTAGCGCCACGTGAGCGTGACTTCAAATACTCTGCTGATCACATTGATGGCCGTTGGATTATTCTGACTGACCTGAATGCGCCGAACTTCCAAGTGATGCAAGTCGAGGCCGACAAAATTGGTGATAAAGCGAATTGGGAACCTTTGGTCGCCCATGATGAAGCTGTATTCATTCACAATATTTCGGTGTTCAAAGATTATTTAGCGCTTAATCAACGTCGTGAGGGCTTGCGTCAAATTCGTGTGGTGCCTTGGGCGGAGCCCGACACCAGCTATGTCATCAGTGCCGATGAAGCAACCTACGTGATGACATTTGCCACTAATGTTGAGCAGGATACCAGCGAGTTGCGTTACAACTATACGTCATTGGTAACGCCAACCGTCACCTACGCGTTTGATATGGCAAGCCAAAAACGTGAAGTCCTCAAAGAAACCGAAGTACCGAACTACGATGCGACGCAATATGCGACATCTCGTACCTGGGCAACGGCTGATGATGGTACGCAAATTCCAGTATCGTTGCTGTATAAGAAGGACTTCAAACAAGATGGTACAGCGCCACTTTACCAGTACGCTTATGGCTCTTACGGCTCTACCTCTGAGCCTTGGTTCCGCCAAAGCGTGTTTTCACTTGTTGACCGCGGTTTCGTTTATGCCATTGCGCACATTCGTGGTGGCCAAGAGATGGGGCGGCAGTGGTACGAAGACGGTAAAATGTTTAATAAGAAAAACACTTTTACTGACTACGTAGATGTGACTGACCACCTAGTTGCCGAACAATATGCCCATCCTGATAAGGTCTTTGGTATGGGTGGTAGTGCCGGTGGTTTGTTGATGGGTGCAGTGGCAAACTTAGCGCCTGAAAAGTATCGTGGCCTTGTTGCTCATGTTCCATTTGTGGATGTGGTCACCACCATGCTAGACGAGAGTATTCCGTTGACCACCAACGAGTTTGACGAGTGGGGCAACCCGAAAAACAAGGAAAGTTATGAATACATGCTTTCTTATTCGCCGTATGACCACGTTGAAGCAAAAGAGTATCCGGCAATGCTCGTGACTACAGGTCTGCATGATTCGCAGGTGCAGTATTTTGAACCTGCGAAGTGGGTCGCGAAACTACGCTACACGCAAACCGGAGACAATCCGTTAATGTTCCGTACCAATATGGAAGCTGGGCATGGCGGCGCGTCAGGGCGCTTCTCACGACTCAAGGAAGTTGCTGAAGAATACGCGTTCATTCTGGATTTACTAGAAGAAGAAAACTAATCGTAGCCCGTACTTCTGGTACGGGCCGAACAGGCATCCGCGGTAATGCTAGTCGTTAACATTACCGCGGATTTTTTTCCGCGTTTCTACCATTCTGCGTTGTGATAAACGTTTTGCACGTCGTCACAGTCGTTGAGCATATCGAGAAACTTTTCCATCATTGCTACGTCGTCGCCACCAATGGTCGTCATGATCTGTGGTAAATACTGGACTTCGTCTACCTCAAACTCGATGCCTTCGAAGGCTTCTTGCAACGCCACTTTGGCTTTATGTGATTCGGTATGTGGCGCAAAAACTGTCAACTTACCGTCTTCAACTTCAATATCAGAAACATCGACGTCGGCCATCATGAGTGCTTCTAGTACCGCGTCTTCGTCGTCGCCGGCGAAAGCGATAATGGCACAATGATCGAACATGTGCGCAACGCTACCAGGGGCACCAATTTTCGACTTGGTTTTCGTGAAACAGTTGCGAACTTCACCGAAGGTCCGTGCAGGGTTGTCGGTCAAACACTCGACCATCACCATACAGTTGCCGGGACCAAAACCTTCGTACACCGCAGGTGCGTAATCTTCGCCCGCGCCACCTTTCGCTTTGTCGATGGCTTTTTCAATGACGTGCGCCGGAACTTGGTCTTTCTTTGCGCTGTCGATAAGGCCACGTAATTGCAGATTCGCGTCGGGGTCAACACCACCCTGTTTCGCTACCACGTAAATTTGACGACCGTATTTGCTGTACACTTTACTTTTTGCCGCCGCTGTTTTTGCGATCGACTCTTTGCGGTTTTGATACGCGCGACCCATAGTGAACTCTCATTTGTAAACAGAAAGGCGCAATTTTATACGCAGAAGGTGTTGTGATCCAGTTTAACTCTTGTACCGAATAACGTATTTTAGAAGTGTCTAATTTAATAATTTGCATAATCAAGTAGGAGAAATGGCAATGAATGCAACAAGCCAAGCTCAAATCACGCCGTTTTTGGACCCTGACAGCGAAACTTTCAGCTATGTCGTGGAAGATCCCAGTAGCAAAAAAGCGGTCATCATCGATCCGGTACTCGATTTCGATTACAAATCAGGCCGCACTGCAACTCATGGTCCGCAACGCCTAGTCGACTTTGTGAAAGCCCATGACTTGCAAGTCGAGTGGATTTTAGAAACGCACGCGCATGCCGACCATCTCTCGGCGGCACCTTTTGTCAAGCAACATGTGGGTGGCAAGATTGCCATTGGTAATAAGATTTGTGAAGTACAGCAAATCTTCAAAGACGTATTCAACCTAGAGAAAGAGTTTCTGCCAGACGGTCAGCAATTCGATCATTTGTTTGCCGATGGTGAAACCTTCACGGTTGGCAGTTTACACTTTCGTGCACTGCATTCTCCGGGTCACACCCCGGCGGATATGGTATACGTGCTCGATGAGCAGAAAGTGTTCGTTGGCGACACTTTGTTTATGCCGGATGTTGGCACCGCGCGTTGTGACTTCCCTGGTGGCAGTGCGACGACTTTGTACCGTTCTATCCAGCAGTTGTTAGCGATGCCGGACAGCACCGAATTGTATATGTGTCATGATTATCCGCCTGAAGGTCGTGATTATCAGCATAAGACCACCGTTGCCGAGCAAAAGGCGCACAGCAAACATGTGCGTGATGGCGTGAGCGAGCAAGAGTTTGTGAAAATGCGTGAAGAACGCGACGCTACACTAGAAATGCCGCGGCTGATCTTACCTTCGATTCAAGTAAATATTCGTGCTGGTGAAATGCCGCCCGCAGATGACAAAGGTAAAGTATACTTAAAGCTACCTATTAATCAGCTTTAAGGGCTCTATGCTCGCTAAATTGTACGTCAGTGCGATTGCTATCATTGCTGGGGTTGGAGTGCTTAGCTCGCCTTATGCGCTGCTTCTTGGTTTTATTGGCGCAGGATTTGGGTTATCTCCCAAGCACTTCAATCCAGCACAGTGGGCAAAACGTCTACTGGGCGTCGCTATTGTCTTATTAGGCTTTGGCGTGCATCTGCCGAGTGCTATGCAGGTCACCGGTGCTGCATTAGGGTTGATGGTGATTTCTATGGTCGCCACGCTTGTTTTGGCGTTATTGCTAGCGAAAGCGATGCGCCTGGAGCTTAGTACTGCACACTTGATTGGTACAGGTACGGCAATTTGTGGCGGCAGTGCCATTGCTGCGGTCGGACCAGCGATACGCGCACGCAGTGACCAAATGGCGCTCGCTTTAGCTGTAGTGTTTATTCTTAACTCGGTTGCTCTTCTCGTCTTTCCATTGATCGGTAGATTACTTGATTTGGACCAGCAGACGTTCGGCTTATGGGCGGCGATTGCGATTCACGATACGTCATCTGTCGTAGGTGCCGCCGAAGCCTTTGGCGATGAAGCGCTACAAATCGCGACGACGACCAAATTAGCGCGGGCGCTATGGATTATCCCGCTGGTGCTGATTTCAGCATGGTGGTATCAGCGTTCTGCGCAGCAACAGAAACCTGTGCGTGTGAGTGTTCCTTGGTTTATTGTAGGATTTGTTGCAACAGCGGTGATTGCCAGTTACTTTAATGAGACAAGTTCAATTTTTAGCACCTTATTTGAGCTCGGCAAACGCTTACTGGTTTTTTGTTTGTTTCTAATTGGACTGAGTTTAACGTTAAAAAGAGTTCGTGCCGCAGGACTCAAGCCAATGTTGTTGGCGCTAATTCTGTGGTTTTTCATCGCAACGGGTAGTTTGTTGTGGTTGCTCAACTTATAAAGACAATAAATGACAATACCAGCATCAATTCGTCAGCAAACCTGCCGTGACTGCCTTGCCGGCAAAGATCTTGGCTTTAAGATCAGTATGGCATTTCAACCTATCGTCGATTGGCGACAACGGCGTATTTGTGCTTTTGAAGCACTTGTGCGTGGCTCCAATGGCGAAAGCGCTGGTTGGGTCTTCGATCAAGTGAACCATGACAATCGTTATTACTTTGACCAAGCCTGCCGGGTAAAGGCAATCGAATGGGCAGCGAAGTTAGGCTGCAAAAATTACCTGCACATCAACTTTCTACCTAATGCTGTCTACAACCCTGAGACGTGCATCAAGGCCACTATAGAAGCCGCAGACTTATACGACTTCGATCTAAACAAATTAGTTTTCGAGGTCACCGAAGGCGAGGAAATCATTAGTAAGTCGCACTTACAACGCATTTTCTCGAGCTATGCCGCGCGCGGTTTTCAGACTGCCATCGATGACTACGGTTCGGGTTATGCTAGCCATGAATGGCTGGTAGAGTTACGCCCGCATATCCTCAAACTCGATCGCAGTTTAATCATCGATATTGATCAAGATGAAAAGCGACAAGTTGAAGTCAAGCAAGTCATTGCACAATGTGAGTTACAAGGCACACGAATCCTTGCGGAAGGCATCGAAACCATTGCCGAACTCAAAACACTGGTGGGCTTGGGAGTAAATTTCGTGCAAGGTTACCTATTTGCTTATCCAGGCTTTCAAGAACTTCCTGATGTCGACTTTACCCAATTAGAAAAAATGTTATAGAACATTTTTCATAAATATGCGGTTCAACAGATAGTCAATTGTTAAAGATCATCTAAACTTAGTCAAAACACCATTGCATTTGACAGGGATAGTCAGCTCGACTATTCCTATTCTTTATTTGCAACTTTGCAACAATATTTTCAACTTTGAGATGACATAGGCTGTGTATGACTTGGTTTGACGTCTTCGTCTTGTACCTCTATGGATTGAAATGGTTAGCCATCTTCGTCATGGTCGTGCTGTTTCTATTCGGTCTCGACGACTTGTTTATCGATTTCTATTACTGGATCCGGCGGGTTTATCGCAAGCTGACGGTGTATCGGAAATATGATTACGCTGATCCCGATAAGCTTCTGAACGAACCAGAAAAGCCACTTGCTATCATGGTGCCTGCTTGGCAGGAAGTGGGGGTGGTCGATAAGATGGCGGCAAACGCTGCTGCCTCTTTGGATTATGAGAATTATCAGATTTTCATTGGTACCTATCCAAATGACCCCGAAACCCAAGCAGAAGTAGACCATGTGGTTGAGCATTATCCCAACGTCCACAAAGTCATTTGTGCCGAGCCAGGACCCACTAGTAAAGCCGACTGTTTAAATAACATCATTGCTTCTATTGTCGAATTTGAGAAGAAAACTAAAATTGAATTCGCCGGCTATATTTTGCACGACGCCGAAGACGTTATTTCAAGTATGGAATTGCGCTTGTTCAACTTTTTAGTTGGCCGCAAAGACATGATTCAGTTGCCGGTCTATCCGTTTCCGCAGCATTGGTACAATTTTACTGCCGCCCATTATTTAGATGAATTCGCGGAACTCCACGGCAAAGATATCGTGGTGCGTGAATCTCTCGCTGGCCAAGTGCCAAGTGCGGGGGTCGGCACCTGCTTTAGTCGTCGCGCGATTTTAAAACTCCTTAAAGAAGGTGATGGCTTACCTTTTGATGTGCGCTCGTTGACCGAGGACTATGACATCGGTTTTCGCTTGAAGAGTTGGGGTATGGAAGAAATTTTTGTGCGCTATCCGGTGAAAATGGAGCAAGCACAGCTGCGTGAACGCAGTGCTGGGGTGAGCAAGCGGGATGGTAATGTGGTATGCGTGCGAGAGTACTTTCCAACCAGCTACAAAGCTTCAGTGCGACAAAAGACCCGTTGGATTATCGGCATTATCTTTCAAGGCTCTCGTAAGCTGAAATGGACTAAAGATTGGAAGATTAATTACTTTCTGTGGCGCGATCGGCGCGGTGCCTTTGCCAACGTCATCAGTTTCATCGCAATGGCGTTGTTTATTCAGTTATTCATTATTTGGGTTGTCGAAAAAGTTTCACCGAGCACCTACCGGGTGTTATCGGTGTTCGATGATGAGCCGTTGATCGTATTTTTACTCATGGCTAACTTGTTCTTTTTGGTCAATCGCTTAGTTCATCGCTTTTATTTCGCTAAGCAATATTATGGTTGGTTCCAAGGCTTTATGTCGATCGTGCGCATTTTCTGGGGCACCTTGATTAACTTCGTAGCGAGTCTGCGCGCCTTGAAACAGGTGATTCAACATGGTGATCCACGCAAAGTCGCCTGGGATAAAACCTCACATGTATTTCCAGTGGTGGCGCCGCCGCGTAAACAGCCATTAGGTGGTATTCTTATCACCAATGGTAAGCTATCCGAAACAGAGCTTGAGCGGGCATTATTGGAGCGTCCAGCGGGAATTCGCTTAGGTGTGTATTTGGTAACCGCAGGTTTCGTTACGCTCGACGAGCTGAGTGAAGCGATTGCCGAGCAAGAGTATAGTTCTTTTCAAGCCTGTGATCCGTTTACGCTGGATCCGCTGTTGATTGCGACCTTACCCGCGGAACTAGCCTTCAAATACTCGATTATTCCGTTAGCTGAAGATGGCAAAACACTCATTGTTGGCCGTGAATACGCTTTGAGTCCGGTTGCTGAAGCCGCGATTAGTCGTCGATTGAAGCGTCCAGTGCGCGGCTGTGTGACCACCCAAGGTGCAGTCACACTCGGTCTGCGGTATTGGTATATGAACGACAAAGAAGCTGACCCGACGCCTTACCTACAACAGGCCCAAGAGGGTGGAACTTTGCAAGAAAGTGACATCAGACTGATGCGCGACGCCTACTTCATTCGCCAGTTACCCTTTGGTACTGCGCTAGTGCAATCACACGTCATTGATCCGGCGGTGATGGCACAGGTAATGATGGCATACGACCGTCGTAGCGAAGTGCGATTGGGTGATTACTTGGTCAGCGAAGGTATTATTTCTGATGCACAGCGCGATGAAGCTTCGGCTTATCAAAAGCGTCACCAGATCGAAATGAAAGAATTATTAGCAGAGGCGGTTGCAGGGCAACCGGGTATCACATGCGTATTTTAGGGTTTATCGCTGCGGCGACAGCACTTGCACCGCAAGCTATCGGCGATTCCATATTCAATGGTTTATCCGACTACGAGGAATTTCGGACCTATCCCTATGTCGATAAAGCCTATCGCTTGCAGCAAGAGGAACAATATCAAGCGGCATTAAAGGAACTTGATATCGCGATTAAAATTGCACCAGAGCACGTCGCCTTTTATGAGTATGCATTTGAACTCGCGCTTGCGGGTGAAGATTTAGCGCGAGCACAGATCTACTTGCAAGGGATCCCCCTTGAGCGCAAGGCGAATCTGCATCAGCGTATGTTACGCAAAGCGATTGCGCGCGAAGTGCCAGCAGCAACATCGATGCTTACCCTATTGCAAGGTGTGCCGGCCGCGCAGCAGCAAGAATTAATCGAACAGAGCCTCTATCAATTAGAACAAAGCCAGTCCAAGCAAGCAGCATGGCAATGGCTGGCGGCGCTACCGGTAGAGTTGTACACACCGGAATTACATTTAACTGCCGCGCGAGTAGCAGCTGATGTCGGTGAATTCAAAGCGGCGGCAGAGCAGTTTGCCGCCTATGCTAGCCATGCTGAACTGAGCTCAGAGCAAATTGCTGAGTTCGGCTATGTGCTAGTAGAGGCTAACGATGAAGCTGGCGCTTTTCGCTTAGCGCAGCGTTATCCAGAAGCCGCGGGCGGCGTCATTCGCGAGCTCGCCTACCAAGCATTAGGTCGCGATGATAACGCGTCTGCGAGTAAATATTTTGCTTGGCTGCAACAGCATGAACACTTGTCGTCTGCAGACGCGAAGCAATATTACTTCGTGTTGGAAACGGAAGGTGAGCTGGAGGCAGCCATGGCGCTCGCTGATGAAGCGCAAACCAGCTGTCTAGAGCAAGTCCAGCTGTTGTTGCGAATGGATAATCGCGCTGCTGCCGAACAGCGCTTTGTGAATTGTTCGGTGCGCGAAAATGCGGCGGTTTGGCTGACTTTAGCAGAGCGTCTGGAGCAGTTCGAGCTGGTGCAACGCACGGAGTTTTCCAACCCGGATCTGCAAGCACAACGTGTGCGCTTGTTAATGAATCACAATCATCAGCAACAGGCGTGGCAGCGCCAAGTAGAATTGCTTAGCGGACGAGCGGACAACGAGGCGGAGTTAACTTACTTGGCGATGGCCTACGATCGGCTCGGCGATGGTGCGAAGTCTGAACCGGTTTGGCGCGAAATTTGGCAGCGCTATCGTGATCCAGCTGCGTTAGAAAAAGCAACTTACTTGATGTGGCAACGTGGTGAATCTTCGCAGACCTTAGCTTTGCTGCACGAGGGCTTTGGTGAAGTCAACTTGGCCAGTGCGCCGGGTAAAGTTTTACTCTCGCGCTACATTAATATTTTGTACGGTGAGCCAGACGCGATTAGCGCTGAGCGCATTCAATTGCTAGCGGAGAATAACGCAGATCCAGTGGATGTTGCTGAGCTTTGGCGCTTACATGGGGACTGTGATGCAGCGCTTGCCGCACTGGAAAATGTCGGCCAACAACGTGGTATCCGTACCCGCGCGGAGTGTTTGATTGATCGTGACCCAGAAGCCGCCTATGCAGCCTTGCAAATGGCTATTGGTGAACAGCCTTCGGCAGGAGACTTACGTAGCTTAGCGGCATTAGCACAACGTGTTGGTGATGACCAAGCGGCAGTAGGTTATCTGCAACAAATTCCAGCGAGCGAACGTGTGGGTTCCGACGACATCGCTATTGCGCGCATGATGTACGATTTAGGCGATCTTGCGCAAGCCGAGACTGCGTGGCAGGCGGCAAGACAAGAGCAAGAACTCGATTGGTGGCTGTTGGGTGTCGATATTGCGCAAGCGCAACAGGACGACGACAAAACCTTGTTGTTACTTGAACGTGCGGACCAACGTTTTGATTCGCCATTGTTGGTCGAAGAGCGCGCCTACATTTACCGTAAACGCGGTCAGTTGGAGCAGCTTGAAGCATTGTATCGCGAAGCCGTCGCGACTTACCCAGATAACAAGCAGTTCCAAGCTGAATTGGCTTTTACGATCTATGAGCGCGATCCAGTAGAGTCGGCACCATACTTTGAGACGGCGTTGCGCGGCAACGAAGCGACTGCGCAAGTGAAGCACTTGCACCAAGCTGCGTTTGCTTTTGACTATGCGAATGACGCTGAAAAAACACAGCACTACGTGCGTGCTGCTATCGACAAGATGCTCGACGATCCTGATGCTGACGAGCTACAGTTACTGGAAGCTCAGCGTCTGCATCGCGATGTTTCAAGTCAATGGTCATTTAACCTTAGCGGTTGGGCCGGTGATAGCAGTCGTGCTGCGGTGGGCCAGGGGGTCGATGCGCAAGGCGACTACTTTATGCAGTTGCAAGCGGCTTATGCCTTTACCGAAGAGCAGAGCGGTATTGGTGGGCTAGGGGCGCAAATAAGCCTGTTGCAAGGCGGTGAGGATGACTTCTTTGAGACTCAAGAAATCGACCTAGGCGTTACTTGGCGGCCGACACTTAAAATGAACACCGTATTTGCGGCTGGTGTGCGGCAGCAACTCGATGGTGATGAAGAGCTGAAGCCGTACCTGCGTGCTTCGATTGATTTGCTTAGCCCATGGAGCCAAGGCAAATGGTGGAAGCCGCAGCAAGAACGTTTCTGGTATAACACTTTCTATCTGGATGGCATTTATTACCCGGAAGACGATCAACATGCGTTTTTTGGACGTATCGAGTCAGGCCCAGTGATCGCGCTCACGCAGACCCATTTGCAGACCCTGCGCGGCTATGGTTTCTTGCAGGCAGATACCTCAAAAGACCTCGCGGCTCTGGGTGATGCGAGCGATACCCGTGCCGGTTTAGGTGTCGGCTGGATGTCAGAGTGGTGGGCATCGGATTACAACGGGTACAACTTACAGATGGAGCTTGGTCTCGAATGGCAACATGTAGTCAACAGCGATTACGCCGAAGATGGCGACAACGCGGTCCTCATTCGCTTCGAGCTCTATTTCTAGGTCTGGTAGTTGGTGTTTTGCCTGCGTTAGTAAAACCTGTGGTGGCAGACGAGACACCGCCGCTCGGCGTAATGTATCAGCCACTGAACCGTGATGCCGAGCTTGGCAGCTATGGTTGGCAGTACTTGTTCGAACAAGTGGCTGCCACGGACATCGATTTTGGTGTTGTGCAATGGGTGCAGTATGGTGATAGCGATTTTAGTACACCGCAACCTTGGCTCGTTGATGCGTTAACTGCGTGGCAGCGGCACATGCCATTATGGCTAGGCATGCATAGTGAACCTGACTATTTTACCGAAATGGCGAAGGGTACCGCAGCGCAGGCACAGTTTTTTGCCCGTTATCTGCGGCGCATGAACGGCCCCGTGGCACGTTGGCAAAGCTGGATAGCGCAGCATCGCCCACAGTTCTTAGGTTGGTATCTCCCCCTCGAGCTCAGTGACGCCTATTTTTCGGAACCGGAACAGCGCGAGCAACTGCATGAATTTTTAAGCAAAGTTCGGCGCAGTATGGGGGATGCTCCACTCGCTATTAGCTTATTCATGAGTGCGCAAATGTCGCCGCGGAGCTTTGCGGATTGGGTAGAACAGCTGCAAGCTTTGGATTATCAAGTATGGCTGCAAGATGGCGCCGGTACGCAAGCGCTCTCAGCCAGCGAACGCAAAGCGTACTTTGACCGGATCAACTGCAAAATAAGCTTTATCAATGAAGCTTTTGTACAAACTTCAACTGAGCCGTTCAAAGCGCGGGCAGCGACGCCTGAGGAGCTAGCTGCGACAATGGCGCAACAACAGCCTTGCCACCAACGTATCTTGTTTTCGTTACGCTATTTGCCGCACACGGCTGGGCTACTTTATCTGACCGATGTCACCCAGCCGGCCGCCCCTTAGACTTGTGCTGATTCACGCGCCTGCATGCGCTGGTACCAAGCGTGCAAATTGGGCAATGAATCGTCAACCCGAAGCTTAATGACACGTGCAAAAGCGGCAACTGCGAAGGCTGTGAGGTCAGCAGCGGTAAGCTTGTCGCAGCAAATGAACTGTTTGTCGGCAAGGTGTTGATCGAGAAAACGCATGAATTTTTGCGTATCTGCGACGCAGAGCTCGCCCCATTCTTTAACTGGTGTCATGCGGTCTTTAAAGAACCCGCTGGTATGCTGGAAGCCCATACCACATGGCACAAAGAAGTAGTAATCCAACCATCGTGACCATTGCTCAATTACAGCTTCTTCAACCGCGTTGTCACCTAGCAGTTTAGGCGTAGCGGGATAAGCACTTTCAAAATAGCGACAAATTGCCATGGTTTCGGCGATACAAGTACCATCATCAAGTTCCAGCACTGGCACTTTCTTCATTGGATTCTTGGCGGCAAATTCAGGAGTGAGGTTTTCGCCTTTTTGTAAGTCAATTTCGACGCACTCAACTTGGTCGAGCAAGCCTTTTTCGGCTAAAAACATGCGGACCCGACGTGGGTTCGGTGCGGTTTTGGTTTCATATAATTTCATTGGTTGTTACTCACCATTCGATGGAAGTTCTAGGGCCTGACGGGTGAAAGCAATAAATTCTCCGTTCGGGAGACGCAGTTGCATGGTTGCATCTGCAAATACGCGAAAGCCGTTGACTTTGGTTAATTGTTGCAGGAATTCTTGTTCAATCGACATGGCCTCACGTGCGCACATGCGTTTGGTTATTGCCATTGGTGCAAAGGATAAGCCTTCGCCGGTGACGGTATAGCCGCCGGTGAAGTAATTACAGCCGGCATAGCCACTTACTCTAGACTCTGGATGGAAAGTGATGCTCACCGGCTGTTCAGTAGCTGTTTGCTGCAGGTGCCAGCTGGCGCCGCTAAGTGTGCGTTGCGGATCTCCGGCACAGCCCGCAAATACCGAGTCGCCTTCGGTAAGCGCAACACGATAGGGATAGCTTTGTCCACTCATCGAGTCATAACAAATCTCTTGTGCGACATCTAATGTCGCACCATTGGAGAATTCAAGATGATGCTGGAAGCCTTGTGCGACATTATCTGTCGCACGGGCGGTAAGTTCCTCTGAGTCATCGGGTTTACGCAGAGTTGCTCGGTCGCCGTCGATAGTGATCAGCCAAAAAGGTTCGTTACCACGTGCATTCAGGTCCTGCGGTAGGGTTCCTTTTTCAATACACAGGGGTAGGGTGAACAGATCGCTGCTGAATTGCGCCTCGTTACCTTTGTTCCAAAATTCCCCACCCAAATCTTGGTTGACGTAACGCGCACCCGAAGCCGCAGGTGTTGCCGTAAAGTTATAGCTGCGGTCAGCAAACTGTACGACAAGTTCTTCACCGTTGAGTTCGGTGGTTAATGCCAGCGCACCACATTCATATTCGGTAACTGCCGCGCTTTCTGCATCCTCTGTTACCGGCCCGCAGGCGCTTAGCGTCAAAGCACTTACGACCAACGGCAAACGCCACGCAATAGACTTCATTTATGCTTCCTTCACCACTTCTTAAAGTGAATTAACGATAGCGGTAGATCGCACCTCCTGCAACAGCTTCCTTAGGTGGGTAACTTGGGTTGCACGCCATACTTGCGCGTCAGCAGTGCAATTGAGATACCACCGATAACGCCCGGTAACACCCAAAACGTCAGTTGCCAATAGCCGTCAAGTTGAATGAGATGGCGAGCACCAAAGGTCAGAAAGGCCGTGTAAGCGGCAATACCAGAGCCGATATAGCCACCGAGGTGCTCGGTGAGCCAGAGCTTGTTCGAAACTTCTTTTCTACGGATGAGTCGATAGGTCGAAATTGATGAGAATAAGCCTAAGCCACCGAATATTTGCAGTAGTGGGTGGCTGAACTGAATACCGACCGCAAGGCAAATGAGACCCAAGATAAACATTCCAGCTAACAGGGTTAGATAGCACGGGGTGCGATAGGCTGCGCGGTTTTGCTTTGCTTGCAGCGAGACTTGCCCGTGATAGACCGAGAATAAGGTGAGCCAACCCAAAAACACTAGCAGCGTGGCGAACACGCGGATGCTGGTGATCTGGGCGGAGCTGCTGTCGAGTTCCGGCTTAATCCAGGTTGGCACGGTAAACATTAACACTGACATCACTATTCCACAGTAGGCGACGATATACATCGACTGACGGTAGTAACTACCGAAGCGCCGATGGTTGAAGCCGCCTTTGCGTGCTGCTAATGGCACCCAAAAAAGCACCATTGCGATCAATCCAGCGGTGATGTGGACGTAGAATAATGCGTAGTAAAAAGTCGCCATGACGGTTCTCCAAAGCTCTAGTGACATGAGATAGGCACAGCTTACGAAGCCCGAGTTGATGTTGTTAGTGCCAAAAGTCACCATCGAAAACGTGACTTTTGGCCTATTGTGCGTTGAAATAACAACTATCTGTTCTAGTTAGGGAATCATCATGCGTTTAATCAGTATATTACTGTTAAGTTTGCTCGTTGCAGCGTGCCAACCGGCAACGGAAGAGTCGACTCCATCAAGTGCGGAAGCGACACCAGCCGAAAAGATCATGCAGCCCGAAGCCGCTGTCGATGAGCGCTTTGTTGAAGGTAAAGATTACCGGGTGTTGGAGCAGGTAATCGCCCCGGCAGAATTTGAGCCGCAAGCCGGTGAAGGCGGCTATGTGATTGAGTTTCTCTGGCCTGGCTGCCCGCATTGCCAAGAATTCAATCCAACTATCGTGGCCTATGCGCTTGAGCACCCCAGCGTGACCGTTATTAAACGTGCGGCACCCGCCAACGAACGTTGGGCGATGGATGCCCGAGTGTTTTTCGCACTGCGTGAGATTGCAGAAACCAATCTCGATGACGAGCTGTTGGCGTTTTATCAAGGTGTGCGGGTAAACCATGAGCGTCTGCCAACGCAGCCGGATTTGAATCGCTTTATGGCCGAACATGGGATCGCTGAAGACGCTTTTGCTGCGGCGTATGAAGATCCAGCGCTGACCGATAAGTTGCGGGTTGTTTTAGAAGACATGCGTGGCGCAAATATCAGCAGTGTACCGACCGTTGTGGTCAACGGTCGCTACGTGGTCGAAGCACCGGCTCCGCATAGTCAAGATGAATCACAGCGCTACTTTGCGTTGATCAATCATCTGTTGACCTTATAAGTGCTGCTTTAACCATTGTTCGAATTGCTGGGGCGGCAAAGCTCCAGCTATTCGTGCAATTTCTTGTCCGTTTTTCATCACCATCAAGGTCGGAATGCTGCGAACATTGAAATGTTGTGCTAAATGCGGCTCTGTTTCAGTGCTGACCTTCACAAATCGTGCTTGTTCGGCAAATTTTGCTGCAGTTTGACTGAATATCGGCGCAAATTGTTGGCAAGGGCCGCACCAGCTCGCCCAAAAATCGACCACGACAGGTAAATCGCTATCCCGATGATGGCGAAACTGATCGGCGTTAACGGCAAACGCTTGGCCATTAAATAGACTTGCTCCACACGCACCGCACTTAGCGTCAGCACGAGGCTTATCGACAGGCAGGCGGTTCTTCTTATGGCACTGCGGGCAGGCAACAATCGTTGAACTCATAAAGACTCTCTGGTTTAGCAATAACTAAATTAAATATAAGGGAGTTCATCCCGTTTTCAATAGGTACAACTGTCTTTTTAGCGATCCATCAACTATCTTTCGTCGTAAGTAATTCAGCATCAGCTAAAAGGAGAAAGTTATGGGTAATGTAGGAACCATTGATCGTATTATTCGCATTATCATCGGAGTTGCGCTCATTGCTTGGAGCCTGTCGGCCGGTAACTTATGGTGGATCGCCGGCGCTATTGTTGTCGCGACCGGGGTCTTTAAATTTTGTGGTTTGTACAAAGTGTTGGGTATCAATACCTGTGGTAAATCCAGCACTTCTTAACAATTTTTAGGAGAAAGCAGTTCCATGCTCAATATGGATTTCTCGCAACGCGTCGTTATCGAATCGGCCAAATCTGATTGGCAGCCAAGTCCCGCTGCAGGCATTGAACGTAAATTACTCGAGCGGGAAGAAGCCGAGCGTGGCCGCGCTACAAGCATCGTGCGTTACGCTGCTGGCTCACGCTTTAACACCCACGAACACCCGTTGGGCGAAGAAATTTTCGTGCTCGACGGAGTGTTTTCAGATGAAACTGGCGATTACCCCGCCGGTACTTACCTGCGGAATCCGCCAGGTTCTGCCCATGCACCCTTTAGCGAGCAAGGTTGTACATTGTTCGTCAAGTTGCACCAATTCGCTCGAGCCGATCGCGCTACCGTGCGTATCAACACCAATACCCAACGTTGGTTACCGGGTCACGGTGGACTGCAAGTGATGCCGCTACACAGTTTTGAAACTGAGCATGTCGCTTTAGTGAAGTGGCCAGCTGGGGAAGTGTTTCAGCCTCATCGGCACTATGCAGGCGAGGAAATTCTGGTGCTCAGTGGTGAGTTCATTGATGAGCATGGACGTTATCCCAAAGGTACGTGGATGCGTAGCCCCCACGCCAGCAAACATACGCCACATGTCGAGCAAGAAACCATCATTTACGTCAAAACGGGACATTTGCCGGTGCTTTAACCGGCCCATTTGTGTTATTTTTGCGCTAGGCAAAAGCACATAAAAAGGAAAACCCAATGACGCCAAATCAAGCGCGCCAGCTGGTTGCAATGCAAGTTGCATTTAACCAAGTGATTGACCCTGATTATCCAGCAGCACCGAAAGTCAAACGCGACGATGTGAAAGCGATTTTGGTGGAATTAGGCGAATATTTCGAGCATACCGCTTACAAATGGTGGAAAAAGCAAAGTGCAGATTGGTCGCAAGCCAATATGGAGCTTATCGATATTTTGCACTTTGCAATGTCAGATGCGATTGAACATGCTTGCCGCAACCGTGTCGACACCACAGCAGCAATCGAGCATGTCGCGCAACTGATTATCAAAAGCTTCGCGAAGCAACGTAATGTGGAAGACGGAAAAGAACTTGTCAGTGCGCTAGCGAAAGATGGTGATAGTGAACACTCACTTGTTTGTGGTGCCAACTTTTTCGATGTGTTGTTGTCGATGTTGGTCGAAGCCTACGGCGACGCCGACACGGTTTATCTGACCTACATTGGTAAAAATGCGCTCAATAATTTGCGTCAACAGCGCGGTTACAAGCAGGGCACCTACATCAAGATGTGGCATGGTGAAGAAGATAACGAAGTGATGATGCGCCTGTTAGCGGAGCATCAAGACGCAATCATCAATGCCGAGCAGCCGCTGGTACATGCCCAGACTTTGCTGCTCGATCATTATGACCAGCAAGTGGTAAGCGCTTAGTTTTTGCCTAGTTGCGATACGCTGGCATCAAATAAATTTCGCGAACGCAGTTGCGTGGATGTGCTTCAAGCGCATACAGCACTGCGTCAGCGACATCTTGCGGATCAAGCTTGTCAGGCTTTGGTTCATCAAAGAAAGGCGTGTTGACCATGCCTGGCGCAATGGTGGTGCAACGGCCATCCCATTCTTTCATTTCTTCGGCTAGGTTCTGCGCAAACCCATGCACAAACCACTTAGTGGCACCGTACACGGAGCCCTTGATAGTGGTACGTCCTGCCGCCGAGCCGGTCATTAAAAAATGCCCAGTGGTTTTGCTGCCGTAATAGCGGTGGTCTTGCTAATGCCACTTGAGGCACCGGTGATCATTAATACTTTGGCCATAGGTTACTCCTTTTCGGGTTCCCACATCTGCGGTGGGTAGTCGGGGAATCCTGCGGTTGCAGACTGATACTTTACCATATCCTCGAACACACCATTGCGAAACGCTGCAAGCGCTTCCCACGCAGTACCAAACTCACTGGATGCTTGGCGGTCGTCGCTCGTCATGTAGTCCTTCAACATGGGCCCCACGCTGGCAAAACCGTTGCGCACACGCTCGGCCTGCGCGGTTTCGAATGCCAAACTCTCTGCGGTCTGCTCTACCTGCGTAAATTGTTGTTCAATAAAGTAATCCTGATAGGTTTCGGGTGTTTGCGACGACGCATTGGTCCACTGCTGCCAGTCGGCTTTGTTCAGGATACGTCCGGAATCAGGGTCAACAATCATAACGGTAGGAGTGCCGTAGTAAGTCGGTGCGCCAAAGGCGTTAGTGACAAAAAAGCCATACTCTAAATAGCCTACATCGATGGCTTGCATGACATAGCGTTCCTCAAGAGCCGCAGCAAATTCTGGCTGCTGAAACTGTGCCATTAAATCGCGGCTGTCATGGCACCAGTCGGCACCCAGTACGAACATCAGTAGCTTATCTTGCGCTCTTGCTTGTTGTTGCAATGCCGCAAGCTCAGTCGCTGAAGATTCTGCGGTGACAAAGTACTTAGTATCTGCAGCGTTACTGTTAAAGCTTGCGACAAAAGCAAGCAATAGAAGCCAGTATTTCATTTTAATTCCCTTAGACATGCGTTGAATGCCGACTGTGATGCGATTTATGCCAACGTCAAAGTGAAGAATTTGACGTAAGTTATGGTAGCTTAGTTAACAGAAATTTAAATCACCTAGATGTTCAAATAACGAAAAAGGTAAACAACATGATCAAGGGACTTAAGTTGAGTGCGCTGGCACTTGCCCTCGGCGCCAGTGCGGCATTAGTGACGGCAGCGCCGAGTTATGCCAATGCAGTGAAAATCGATTATCAACAACCGACGCAAGAGATCATCGATATTGTCGATGCTGCGCCGTCACCAGGTGGTAGTTTAAGCCCTAGCGGTGACTTGTTATTGGTTACAGGTTATCCAGCGTTGCCGGACATTGCAGATGTTGCTGCCGATGAATTAAAGCTTGCCGGACGTCGGATCAACCCAGAAAACCACACAGTGAGCCAAGCGCGTTATATCAGTTCGCTAGAGCTGATCAATGTTGAGACCGGTGAAGCAGAGCAAATTACGGGTCTACCTAGTGAACTAAAAGCGCTTGGTACCAGCTGGTCACCTAACGGCAAGTACATCGCTTTTGCGCAAATGACGCCAACCAAGGTTGAATTGTGGGTGGTCGATGTTGACGCGGCACAGGCGAAACGCTGGTCAAGTGCGCAGCTAACCGCCGTATGGGGACCGGAATTAGAGTGGCGCCATGACAGCAAAGGGCTTTACAGCTACACCGTAGCGGCAGACCTTGAAGAGCCTGCGCGTCGCACCGTGCCAACCGGACCGGTCATCACCGAGAGTATGGGCCGTACTGCGCCAGGTCGTACCTATCAAGATTTGCTGCAAAACAAGCAAGATGAATTGTTGTTTGATTACTACTTCACGAGTCAAATCACTTATTTCGATCTCAACGGCGACACCCAACAAGTCGGTGAACCAGCGATTTATAGCGGCGTGACCAGTTCACCAAATGATGCCTACTTATTGGTCAGCCATATTCAGCGTCCTTACTCATATGCTGTGCCTTGGTACCGCTTCCCGGAAACCACGCAAGTGTGGAATAGCGCCGGTGAGAACGTCTATACCGTGGTGGAACAGCCCTTAGCCGACAATTTACCGATTGCTTTTGATGCTGTGGTACAAGGACGTCGTTCAATTAGCTGGCGCAACGATGCCGATGCAACTTTGGTGTGGGCGGAAGCCACCGACCAAGGTGACCCTGCCGTCGATGCCGAAGTGCGTGACCAAGTCTTCCAACAGGCCGCGCCTTTTGATCAAGCGCCGGAAAAACTCCTCGACTTGAGCAAACGCTATGCGCGGATGCTTGCGGCAGATGCCGAAAACATTTTGGTATGGGAGCGTTGGTGGGCGGATCGCGATGAAAAACTCTGGTTAGTCGATGCAACGGGTCAACGTGATGCCAAGCTCGTGTGGGAACGTTCATGGGAAGACCGCTACAACGACCCAGGTCAGCCATTTACCGTGCAACAAGACGGTCGCAACTTGCTCTATCTTGCCGATGGCGAAATGTTGTTGAGCGGTACTGGGGCATCTGATGAAGGCGACCGCCCATTTATTGATACCTATGATTTGCATAGTGGCGAGAAAGAGCGTCTTTGGCGGAGCGAAGCACCTTACTATGAGCGTCCGTGGGCACTGATCGATGCCGCAGAAATGACCTTTTTGACCCAGCGTGAAGGGGTAACCGATCCGGCGGACTTCTTTGTGCGTGATGTTGACGATAATCAGTTGACAGCGCTTACCGAAACACCGCATCCGATGCCGCACACCAAGGATATCACTCGTGAGTTGATTACCTACACGCGTGAAGACGGCTTAGCTATGTCAGCGGAGCTGTATCTACCCGCTGGCTATGATAAAGAGCGCGATGGTCCATTGCCGACCATGGTTTGGGCTTATCCACGTGAGTACAAGAGTTCAGCTGCGGCGGCACAGATTTCTGGTTCACCGTACGAATTCGTTCGTATTAGCTATTGGGGACCGCAGTATTTGGCCACGCAAGGTTATGCGGTGATGGATGCGGCCACCATGCCAATTGTCGGTGAAGGTGATGCGCAACCGAACGATACGTTCATTGAGCAGTTGGTGATGAATGGCGAAGCGGCAATTGCTGCCGGTGTTGAACGTGGCATTACGGATCCCGAGCGCGTGGCGCTAGGTGGCCATTCTTATGGTGCGTTCATGACCGCGAATATGCTTGCGCACAGCGACTTATTTGCCACCGGTATTGCGCGCAGTGGTGCTTATAACCGCAGCTTGACGCCGTTTGGCTTCCAACGCGAAGAACGCACTGTGTGGGACGATCCAGATCTGTACATTCAGATGTCGCCGTTTTTCCATGCGCACAAAATCAACGAGCCGTTGCTGATGATTCATGGTGCTAACGACAATAACTCGGGTACTTTCCCGATGCAGTCGGAGCGCTTGTATCAGGCGATTAAAGGCTTAGGTGGTACTTCACGACTCGTGATGTTGCCGCACGAGTCGCATGGGTATCGTGCGCGCGAGTCGATCTTGCACATGTTGTGGGAACAAACGCGTTGGCTCGACACCTACCTCAAAGATGAGACCGCAGAATAGGTGTTAAGCCGTCTCGTGTTGTTGTTGACTGCGCCGCTGTTGCTCTACCAAGGGCGACGCGTGCGCAGAACCACGCCTCGTTTACCGGAGCCTCCCGGCGACCGCGCCGGGTGTACACGGCAGACTGATAAGCCGATATTACGCTTGTTATTGCTCGGCGACTCAGCTATCGCGGGCGTCGGTTCTACTTCACAACAAGAAGCGGTCACGGGTCAGCTCACCCGCTTGTTAGCCGAGCAATATGATCTGCAGTGGCAACTCATTGCGCGTTCCAGTTTAACCTGTGCGCAGGTGCTTGAGCTGTTGCGAGAGAGTCAGTTAGACATGCCGCAAGTTGATGCGGTATTAGTGTCGGTAGGGGTTAACGATGTCACTCGGCGTACCACCTTGCCGCAGTGGCGTGAGGACTTACGCGCCATGACGTCGTACCTCGTCGAAGTGTTAGGGGCGCAGTCGGTGCTCTATACAGCCTTGCCGCCGATGCATAAGTTTCCCGCGTTACCGCAACCACTGCGTTGGTTTGTTGGACAACAGGCGCAGCAGCTCAATCATGCACTGACGCAACATTGTCGGCAACAGACACAAACCGAGCTCCTCAACTTCGATGTGCCCTATGAACCCAAATACATCGCTACCGACGGCTACCATCCATCAGCAGTTGCAGCGCAGTTCTGGGCGCAAAAGGCCGTCCGACAGTTGATGAAAAAACATTCAGACAAAGGTGTTCAGTGATCAAAAAAGTTTTATTGTATGCGTTGTTAGCCTTGCTGGTCATCACAGCGGTAGACTTGTGGCGTGGCAAAGATTTGCCTACGGGGTCGCTGCCGGAGCAACAATGGCAGAGTCTGCAATATCAAGCAGTCGATATCGTTGAGCGCAGCTATCAAGAACCTGTCATCGTTTATTTTTGGGGGACTTGGTGCCCAGTGTGTTCGGTCATCACCCCATCAGTCGATTGGTTGGCCGGCTATCTGCCGGTCGTCAGTGTAGCGATGACGTCGGGTACTGACGCCGAACTTAGGCGCTATTTAGTTCAAAACGACTATCAGCTTGCGGTGGTGAACGATCCGCAAGCCGCTATCTCAAAAAAGTGGGGTGTCGCAGTTACGCCCGCCTTCGCAATTGTCAGCGATGGCGAAGTGCAATCTTTTACGGCTGGGCCCACGACACCGCTTGGGCTCTACGCCCGCTGGCTGTGGGCGCATTGGTAATCAGGGCTGGTAGGCGATTTTTACTTCATTGCGCCGCAGAAAAGGTAGCGTCCAAGGTGGATCGTAGCGCGCCAGTTCAGGTTCGCCTGAGGGTTTAATTTCGTTGGCTGTCATCCAATCACGCAGGGCCGCAGTTTTCTCTGCAACCTTACCTTCGCCGGCGAATCCCGAAAAGCGAATGACGGCATAGTGCTGGCTTGGCAGCTCGCGAATAGTGATGTTTGGATTATTCGGCTGCGGCAGGGTTTCCATGCTGTATTGGCTGGGCATCATGAAGTTCATTTGCCAAGCGCCGTCGTTCGCTTGCATGGTCACCGGCGAAGTCATGGCAATCTTTTCCGCCTGCGGCGTCATGGTAACCGGGGTCGTCATGGCTATCTCAGTGTTGGTACCGCCTGGCACGCGGTTATTGCCGAAAATATAATCGGCTAACACGCGAAAAGCTTTGCCCGAGGCGTTATCCATCGAACCACGTACGGTTACTTCGGCAACAATCATCGGCGCGTACTGACGTAGCTCAAAGTCACCGTCTTGTTTCTGTACATCGTATTTCGGTTCTTCAGTCGCCATCGCGCCCCCCACTAACCCAAGTCCAAAAAAACCAAAAACTAAAGCTTTCAATAAAGTTCGCATACCACACTCCTCACAAAGTTATACCTAATACGCTGCTGGCGCCAAGAAACGATCTAAATCGGCAAAACTATCGTTCAAATAACCATCACCGTTAATCAATCCCTAACGAATAACGAATAACGAATAACGAACAACGAAGGAGCACCCTCATGGGCGAAAAGAAATTAAGTTACTGGGACAGTCATGAAGAACTAGGCCCGCAACCACCCTGTGCCGGAGCGGAACTGGATAACGAAACCGGACAACCAAACTATAGCTATTCAGTTTCGACAGAAGAAGGTAAAGAAACTAACGAAGACGAAACTATGTAAAGGATAAAAACCGCCGCAAAGCTGTCATATTAAGGTAGAATGACCGCGATATTGACCAGAAGGCGCTCGGTTTTTAATGACTTTTCTCTATAAAATTAGTTTGTTAGCTTTTTCTGTATTGCTATTTGGTTGCAGCGATACGACCTCTACAGAGGAGCCACAAGATACCACCGAAACAACTGTGGAAGCTGAGCAAGACGTTCCCGTAAGTGAGCAACGTCAAACCGTATTGGTTGCAGATACCAATGAGGTATCACGGAAGTTAGCTGCAAGGCCATCCGAGATACGCCTTACTCAACCACAATTGCCCGTCGCTACAGCACTCGAGGGTGCTACTTATGCGGTGTTACGGCGTGGGCAAACGGTCACATCTTTATTAAGCAAATATGGTTTTAAAGCCCGTGAAGTTTATCTGTTGGCTGAGGCCCTCGATGGTATCCTCAACATCGATAAGCTGCAGGCCGGTTCAACCATTGCCATCGAACGCACTCCGGCGCAACGACGCTTAAGTTTTGCTGGAGAGTATGCAGAGCGCATCGATGCAACCCTGCAAGACGGGCAATGGCGGGTGCAGAAACAGCGTGTACCCACCCGTATCGAAGTCGCTGAGCATGCAGTGGTGATTGATCATAGCCTGTACGGTAACGCCGCAGCGGCGGAAATCCCCGGCGACGTTATTAACGCCGCTTTGTTAGCGCTCTCGCATTTTATTGATTTTCAGCGTGAAGTTTATACTGGAAATCGTTTTGAAGTGGTGTTTGAGCGGACCCTAGTCAGCCAGGACCAAGCGCTCTTTAGTCACATGCAAACCCCGTTGCAAGCGACCTATTTACGCTTTCAAAATAGTGAAAGTGACTATCGACTATTCCGCTTTGATGGCGCTTTTTATCTCGAAGATGGCCGGCTCGCTGAGAGTTTCCTGCTGAAGACACCGCTCAATGGTGCGCGCTTATCGTCTTATTACGGCCAGCGCAAGCATCCTATTCTTGGCTACACGCGCATGCACAAAGGCATCGACTTCGGTGCGCCCTTAGGTACCCCTATTATGGCTGCCGGTAACGGCGTGATCAAACGTGCCGATTGGTACGGAGATTATGGCAATGCGGTGATTATCCAGCATGCCGATGGCTACGAAACTCTGTATGCGCACATGCATGGGTTTGCTGATGGTATTACTGTAGGTGTGGAAGTAGAGCAGGGCGATATTATTGGCTTTCTTGGTAACACAGGACTTTCGCAAGCGCGCCATTTGCACTACGAAGTTTATAAAAATGGTACCAGCATTAACCCCCTCAATTTAAAAAAGCTCTCCTCGGTGCGACTCAGTGGTACTCGTCTCAACGAATTTAACGCTTACATTTCGAGTGTGGAAACGCGCACTGAGCGCCTTGCGCAGCTTGAGAGTGGTGCCCGCCAGATCTACGCCGAACAAGTGACCAGCGGCGCACAATAAACCTCTTTTTTCGACTTTGATTAGACAAAAATGTGAATTTTATTTGACGAATGTGTCATGGAATATTATTCATAATGGTGTAAATAATAATCATAAATTATTTACAGCGGCGGTAAAAGCGGCTAGGGTATGGCCGCAAAATAACCATAAGTCGTTTCTAATCAGGGAACAAAATAATAATGAAAACAACTACTTTTAAGTATTCGCTCGTAGCTGCTGCTATTGGTGCCACGCTTACCTTCGGGGGTTTGGTAAGCCCAGCACATGCGCAAAGTTCAGATGGTAGCTTACGTGGTGAGGTGGTCACCGACTCTAATCAAGAACTTGCTGGCGCGACCATTACTATTCGCAATCGCGAAACCGGCTATTCGCGCAGTGTGACGGCTGACGCGGATGGTAGCTACCGTTTTGCACGTTTGCCTGTAGGTAGCTATGAAGTCAGTGCATCATTTGACGGCTACCAACGCAGTGTTATCGATAATGTTGAAGTTCGCATCGGTACTGCTGCTGTGGTAGATCTGACCATGACCGCTGGTGATGTTGAACGCATTTCAGTAAGTGGCGCACGACTCTCGACCATTGATACGCGTTCGTCTGAATCTGGTTTGAATATCAGCGCAGGCCAATTGGAGCGGATTCCAGTGCCGCGCGATCTTGCCTCGGTAGCCAATTTGGCGCCAGGTGTTATCTCCGGCTCACGTTTTGGTGGTATCTCGTTCGGTGGCTCGTCAGTCGGTGAGAATGCGATTTTCTTAAACGGCTTAAACATCAGTGACGTTGAAACTGGGGTTGGCTATTCTTCAGTACCTTTCGCTTTCTTCAAAGATTTCCAAGTCAAAACCGGTGGTTACTCGGTTGAGTACGGACGTACCACCGGCGGTGTGGTAAGTGCTGTTACTAAGTCGGGTGGTAACGAATTTGAGTTTGGCGGCGACATGTATTGGCAGCCAGACGCGCTCCGCGGCGACGGTAAAGACTTCTACGACGGCCAAGGAATTCGTAACATTAACCGTTCAGACAGCGAAACCGACAGTATTCGCGGCAACATTTGGGCTAGTGGTCCAATCATCAAAGACAAACTCTTCTTCTTTGCCTTGTATGAGCCACGCAGTATTGACTCGCAATACGGCAGTGCTAATGGTGACAACATCTATCAAGAAAAAGCAGATGATGGTTTCTGGGGCGGTAAAATTGACTGGATTATCAGTGGCGACCATACCGTTGAGCTAATGGGCTTCTCAGACGAACAGACCATTGTCACCGAACGCTACAACAGCGGTGACTACTCAGACACCTCATTCCTCGATCGCGGTGGTGTGAACTGGTCAGCGACTTACACCGGTTACCTAACTGATAACTTTATGGTGAAAGTGCTCTACGGTGAAAGCGAGCGCGACTATGACTCGACCAACTCTTCAGGCATTGAATGTAATCGCGTTTATGATGTGCGCATTGGTCAGCATTTAGGCTGTACCACAAGTACACGTTTCGATGCGCGTTTAAACGAGCGAGAAGCATTGCGTATCGACGCCGAGTGGACCTTTGAAGACCACTTAATTCGTTTTGGTATGGATGACGAAACCCGTACCACGACCATGAACCGTCGTACTACAGGTCCGAATGGCACTTACTATAGCCTTTATGAGACCACTCCTGGTTCAGACGTGAACGGTGAAATCGTACCTGAAGGTGTCGATGCATACGTTTATGCTCGGTCAATTGAAACTATTGGTGCCTACCCAACGGATACCAAAGCGTTTTACCTTGAAGACGTATGGACGATGAACCCTGATATGACCTTAACCATGGGTCTACGTTGGGACGAATTCATTACTTATGCGGCGGACGGTACACCGTTCCTTGAAGTTGACGACATGTTGGCTCCGCGCGTAGGTTTTGCTTGGGATGTGAATAGCGATGGCACGGCGAAATTCTTTGCCAACGCAGGTCGTTACTACTTCCCAATTGCTAACGGTATGGCTGCACGCAGCGCTGGTGGTGGTGTGTCTATCGATAACCTCAACTATTACGTGCTCGAAGGGCTTGAGACCAACACGACCGAAAATGGCAACACCAACGTAACGCCAATTCTTGGTGAGCAATTGGGCGACACCATTAGTTTTGGTGGCTCAGGCGCTGGTAACTTCCTTGATGAAGTCGACAATGATCTCGACCCTATCTATCAAGATGAATTAATCGTTGGCTATGAAGCGCAAATCAACGATGACTGGAATTACGGTGTCCGTGGTATTTATCGTGAATTCAACAATGCCATCGAAGATATGCGCATTAACGTGAATGTACCTGGTTGTGGCAACATCTCTGGTTGGGTTTTCGCTAACCCAGGTCGTGAATTGACCTTGCAGCGTGAATGTCCAGACACTGGTAATGTGACCGACATTCTTATCGACCTTGGTGAAGTGCAAGATTATGGCTTCGATCTAGATGGCGACGGCAATCCAGATCCAATCGGTGGCGACCAAGTACAGCGTAAATACTACGCGCTAGAATTCGTTCTTGATCGCGTGTGGGACGACGTTTGGCAGGCACACTTCTCGTACACCTGGTCGCATAGCTACGGTAACTACGAGGGTAGCGTGAACTCTGACACAGGTAACGACATTCCTGGTTGGACTGAAGCCGGCGATAACGTTATCTACATCAATTCAGGTTGGGGTGACTTGCCAAATGATCGTCGTCACCAGTTCAAAGCACGCGGTGCATACGCGTTGGCCGATGGTTTGACGCTCGGCGCGAACTTCTCGCTCATCTCTGGTAGTCCAATCAACGCTCGTGGGCAGGGCAACCCGCTCAACGACAACACGCGTTATTACCTGAACTACCTGTGTGTAGCGAACTGTACCGACGTAGCGGATAACTCTGAGCGTGAGTTCATGTACATTCCGAAGGGCTTCTATGGCAATACCGATTGGGTTGCTCAGCTTGACCTGAACTTGAACTACGATGTTGAGATCAACGATATCGACTTTAACTTTGGTATCGATGTATTCAACGTCTTTAACTCGCAAGTTACGACACGAGTCAACGAATACTTGACCACCGATGTGGCCACTCGCAATCCGAGCTTTATGTCGACGGTAGGTGCGCAATCACCACGTTACATTCAGTTGAGCGCAGGATTCCGTTTCTAATAGCGTCCTGGAGCTATTGTAAGTTGAGCCCCGCTTCATGCGGGGCTTTTTTTTGCCGAGGGCGAAACATATGGCTCATGGGTGTTACTTAAATGGCTGAGCGGCTGGTGTATCAGGGCCAGACGCAGGTAGCAACGGTAGCTCCATGGTCGGACGCTCACCGGTCAAAGCATTCATAAAGGCGACTAAACTGGCCAGCTCTTCATCAGTGAAGTTTCTGCCCAACTGCAGTTGCCCCATGACTTGAGTCGCTTCTTCGAGTGTTTCTGCGGCACCATCATGAAAGTATGGGTAGGTCAGCGATACATTGCGCAACGTTGGTACCTTAAACATGAAACGGTCCATTTCTTGCCCTGTTACATCATAACGGCCTTGTGCGGGGGAATCAGACTCGTAAGGTGCGACCAGTCCCATTTTCATAAAAGATTTACCGCCTAGCGCTTCGCCATAGTGGCAAGCGATGCAGCCAGCTTCTTTAAACAATTGATAGCCAGCTAGCTCTGTTGCAGTGATAGCGTCGTCGTCACCATTAAGCCATTTATCAAACGGCGCATTGGGTGTCACTAGGGTTTTTTCGAATTCAGCAATAGCATCGGTGATATGGGTCAGCTCGACTTTGTCTGCACCATAGATTTTTTGTACTTGTTCACGATAGCCCGGAATAGACTGAATTACGCTGACAGCCAGCGTGTGCGGCATCGCCATTTCAACGTTGGCAGCAATTGGCCCAGCAGCTTGTTCTTGAAGATCAGCTGCGCGACCATCCCAAAACTGAGCAATCGATAAACTCGAGTTGTACACCGTTGGTGAGTTCACCGGACCGGCCTGCCATTTGTGCCCGATAGATGTTTTCAAGTTATCGGTGCCACTGTATGAAAGGTTGTGGCAGGTATTACATGAAATGATCCCCGACATGGAGAGTCGCGGATCAAAGAATAATTGTTTGCCGAGCTCGACTTTCTCGGGTGCTTCACTTACATAGGGCTCGATGACTTTGACGGGCTCGTTGCGTTGTTCGGTGCTTGCAAGCGCTACTGCAGACACCGCAACCAGTGGCAAAATACCGTAGGTGATGATTGATTTCATTAGCCGATTCCTCTTATTTGAATCTCTAATTTAGAATAGACTAAAATAAGGTTTAGTAAAGCGATTAATTATCTTTTTTGACTCGATTGCGACCGTCATGCTTGGCTTGGTAGAGTGCTTTATCAGCACGTTGTAACCAGCTTTCGATGGCATCATCTGAGTTGAGCTGGCTGACGCCAAAAGAAGCGGTCAGTTTGATACCAGCGTCGGAGAAAGTGCGTTGCGAAACTTCATGACGCAGATTTTCGGCAAGTTCTGCGGCACCATCGCGTGTGGTATTTGGCAAAATGATCAAGAATTCTTCGCCACCCCAACGCACGAGGTAATCGGTTTCACGCAAACGCGCTTCGATAGCCTGGACGAATTCTTGCAGTACATCATCACCAACTAAATGGCCATTGGCGTCATTGATTTGTTTAAAGTGGTCAATGTCGGCTAACACCAGAGAGACGGGTTGTTGTAATCGGTTAAAACGAGCCAACTCTTTGTGTAAGATTTGATCACCGAACCGGCGATTATAAGCGCCCGTTAGTTGGTCGTGGCTGGCGGCGGCTTTGAGCTCTTCTTCAAGCTGAATTTGTTCGGAAATATCACGGAAAATAAAGACGCCGCCGAACAAATCATCAACACCCGGCATAAGTGAGGTTGCCGCGACTTCAACAGGAAGAAGCTCACCTTGTTTGGTCCAAAAATGATCGCGCCAAGGCTCGGCTACGGTGCCATCTCGCATGATCTGAAAAATAGGGCAATCTTCAAGCGGGTAGTCACTCCCATCGGGGTGCGAGTGATGGATCAAGGTGTGACTATTTTGCCCAATCAGCTCATCGTCACTCTCATAACCTAGCGCCTTGAGTGCTGCTGGGTTTACAAAGGTACAGTTACCTTGGGTATCAATGCCAAACACGCCCTCGCCAAGGCTATCTAAGAGGCGCTCGTTAAAGGTCTCTAACTGACTTTCGTGAGTGATGTCGCGTTGTACTGAGACAAAATGCGTGATCTCATCGACCTCATTACGCATTGGGCTAATACTCCAATGCACGATGTAGGGAGTGCTATCTTTGCGATAGTTGATAGTTGCGCCCTCAAAGCGCACACCTTGTTCGAGATTCTGGCGCAGGCGCTTGAGCACTTTACGGTCGGTTAAAGGGCCTTGCAAAATGCGCGGTGTTTGTCCCATGAGCTCTGCACGAGAATACCCCGTACGCTCACAAAACGCGTTATTAGCATACACAATTTGTGGGCCCGGTAAGTCAAGTTCTGCAGTGGTAATTAGCACTGAGTCAAAAGCTTGCTCAACGGCAAGCTCGAATAATCCTTGGTTGGTTGGGTTATCCATTCATTGTGCTCCGGTCGCCACGCATTTCTCGAACCTGACTTTTTCCACAGATAAGTATAGGAAAAGTGTTATAAATTGGTCACAATGATAACACCGTTAGCAGTGTAGCATTGAAATTATTCTCTGCTGTTCAGCGAGTTCATATGCGATTGATTGTATTAAAAATTTTGCTGGTCGTCTTGGGTTGCTTGCAGCTTTCGATCGGCCATGCAAAAACGGTTGAGTTTAACCAGTTTGAGCGACTTTCGGATCAATTAGGTGGTCGGCAGTCCTCGGTTTACGCTATCTATCGAAGCTCGCATGATTTTCTGTGGTTTGCAACCGATACGGATGGTGTGTTGCGTTACGATGGCTATAACTACGAGCCGTGGTCACAACAGCTGTTTCCTTCTAGTGAGCGGGTCAGTTATTCCTCGTTATTAGTTACCTCTGATGAAAATTTGTGGGCGGCAACCTGGGGCAATGGGCTAGTCAGTTGGAACGCGAACACACAGGTTTCACGGCGCTACATGCATAGTACCGACAGTCCCGCATCGCTGCGTGATGATCGTGTCCAAACGCTGTTTCAAGATTCCCAACAACGACTTTGGGTCGGCACCTTAAACGGCCTGAGTTACCTCGAGGATATTGCCGACGGCGATTGGCAGATGCAAGGTTTGCCGGCCGAGCATCCGTTGCGCACCCAACGTATTTGGTGGCTCGCCGAGAGTAACGACTCCTTGTGGGTGGCGACTTCACAAGGATTGTATCAGTTGAGTTTAGACTTGGCTCAATGGCAACATTATCTGCTGAACGCGGCAGAAGAGGGACCTAACCGACAAAATGAAATTCGCACGGTAGCGGTGTTTGATGAGGAAGTCTGGATCGGAACCGACTTCGGTGTGTTTTTCTTCAACCAAGAGTATCAACAATTCGAACCAGTGACTTTTCCAGCTGGGGCGGGCAACCTGAGTCAGGTGCGTTCAAATGTGTTATTGAGCGATCCTTTTGCCGCCGATTATGGCACCTTTTGGTCCGGCGGTGCCGGTGGTCTGTATTTGATCGATCGGGAGCGCAAGCAATACATCGAGTTGCAGGATGGTTGGAGCAAACTTGCCGATGTTGATGTGCGCTCCATAGCCTTCGATAGCGTCGGTGATATGTGGGTGGGGGCTCGCGATCAAGGTATCTTTTTTGGCCGTCGCGATCGGCAGAATTTTACCACCACCATCGATATCGATCAGTTGACCGCGCTTGGACTCCCTGATCAACGCGCCATAAATGTGGTTTATTACGGACCCAATGATGATTTATGGCTTGGTTTCGCTGAGGGTGTACTACATCAAGACGCGCAAACCCAGGCTTGGCAAATGCTCTACTTTCCACCAGAAGATTTCGTTAATCAGGTTGAAACGCTGTTTGTCGATACGGACGATACGCTTTGGGTCGCAACCAACACTAGGCTTTATCGAGCGAATGCTAACAACCCTAATAAACTCGAACGCTTTACCCTACTGCATGAACAGTTAGCTCTTAGCGATCAAGCAGTGAATGAAATTTTTCCCATAAGCGATGATGAATTACTACTGGCTTTTTGGGGCGAGGGTATCGCGAGATTTAATCTTACCACGCAGACCGCCACTTGGGAGTTCCAAGGGCTTGCAGGTTTACGTGGCAACCAAGTTTATGACATCGCGCACTTGGAGCAGTTCGGCTATTTTGCGGCAACCCGCTATTCCGGGGTATTCCAGCGCGCGAGTGATAGCGAGCAATGGCAATCGATAGCGATCAAGCCCCCGGAGGCCTCAGGTGGCGATGACTTCTTGTGCGTTTACGCTGAACCCCCCGCAACTCTATGGCTTTGCAGTGTTGAGGGAGTATGGCGGGTCAACCTAGCGGACGGCACTCAACAACTATTAAGTATGGAACATGGCTTGCCATCGGATCGCGTTGTGGGTGTCCACGCGGACACCGAAGGATATGTCTGGTTACTCACTAGTTTGGGCTTGGCACGTTATGACGCGACCACAGAGAGTATTATTAATTTCGGTTTAAACGATGGTTTACCTGCAGAGGTAATGTTACGGCAGTCGGTTGATATTAATTCCGCTGGAAGACTCACCATTGGTTCAGTACAAGGCGCGGTTAGCTTTGATCCTGCAGCGATTTCGTTGAATGCAAAAAGTCCGCAAGTAGCTCTCACGGAATTGCTCATCAGCGGCGAAGACCGCAGTACCGAGTTAGGTTTCGCTGCCTCGCAACTTACTTTAGCGCCTGAAGAGCGCAGCTTGGTCGTGCAATACAGCGTGCTAGATTTTCATGACGCCGCCCGTAATAGCGGGCGCTATCGTTTACTCGGTGCTAATGACGAGTGGAGTGATTGGAGTTTCAATCGTGAAATTTCTTTTGCTGGCCTGGCGGCAGGCGACTATGTCTTGCAAATTGAGGGGCGCAATAGTCAAGGTATTGTATCGTCAGAGCCGACCGAGTTGGCAATTCGCGTCTTACGGCCTTGGTGGCAAACGACTTGGGCACTCGTGTTGGCAGTCGTGTTGTTGGGGCTTGCGATCTATATGCTGCTGAGGCTGCGTTTCCGTGCCCTTGAAGCGGCGAACAAGCGACTTGATGAAGAGGTGCAAATACGCACGCAAGAGCTTGAACAAGCCAATGCCCAGTTGCTCCGCCAATCACAAACGGATCCCTTGACTGGATTATTGAATCGTCGTGGTTTTAGTGAACGCTTCATCCAGACGCAACAGTTTTTGGCACAGCGCAATCAGGCTATAGCATTAGCTCTGCTGGATGTTGATTACTTTAAGCAAGTCAACGACCGTTATGGTCACGATATTGGTGATGAAGTGCTGCGGCACATTGCGAGCATCTTGCAGCAACGTTTACGCAAAGATGACTTTATTGGGCGCTGGGGTGGTGAGGAGTTTATTTTGTTGTTGCCTAATACTGACGCTGAGAGTGCGGTGCGTGTTTGTGAGGCATTACGAAAAGCTATCGCTGAGTTACTGATTCAAGCACGAGGACAGCAGTTAGCGGTGACCGCGACCTTTGGTGTCACTGCACAAAATGATGCAAATGTAAGCCTAGAAAAGCTGCTCAAACACGCGGATGATGCTTTATATCAAGGTAAATCGAGTGGACGCAATCAGGTGGTCATACGATAAATACGGCGCTAAGCCTCTGTCCGAATACAGTTACGACCGCCTTTTTTCGCAGCATACAGAGCTTTATCTGCGGCAGCCAATAATTTCCCTGACGCATCGCCTTGGGTATTACATGCAATACCGATACTAACCGTGACCGGCTCTTCAATCTTCAAATCACTATAGTCCTGTGCGGCAATCGCAAGTCGAATCCGTTCGCATACCTCTTTTGCTTCGGCAAGGTGGGTATTCGGTAACAACACGGTAAATTCTTCACCACCCCAACGTGCGGCAAAATCACCTTGTCTAACGGTACCACTAATAAGCTGTGCCACTCGTTGCAAGATACGGTCGCCGGTCGCGTGCAGATATTTGTCATTAATCCGTTTAAAGTGATCTACATCGATAACCGCTAGACAGAGTGGTTGCTGCCGTTGCTGCGCTTGCGCGAATCGTCGGCGTAGTTGTTGATCAAATGCCCGGCGATTCGGCAGACGCGTTAAATCGTCTTGGTGCGCCAGTAATTGCAATTCTTTGGTTTGCTCTTTAACCAATTGCTTCAGTGTGTTTCTTGATTGCTGCAAGGCATAAAGCCGCCAGCGGAAGAGCCCGAAAGTTGTCAGTGTTCCCAACAGGATGACCAATAGCCAAAATCCTACTGTTTCATAAAAGTGGTTCGGTACCGTGAAACTATAGGTCACGGCTTCAGACCATTCTGAGCCTGGATAACGCACCTGCGCAGCAAACTCAAAGCTTCCTGCGGGTAGTGAAGTGTATTCAGCCTGCGTTTGTGTGCGCTGCTCCCATTGTTCATCGAAACCACGTAACTGCACGCGATACTCAAGTTGTTGCGACATGCGAAAACCAAGTCCGGCATAGACCAAGCGGATACGATCAATGGCCCCGTCCCAGTCGTGTGTGCGGTCGACAGGTGTATCGTTAATAATTATTTGCTCAAGCACGATAGGAGGCGGTGATAAGTCTTGCTGTTGTAATGACGCAGGATCGACGACTACTGGGCCTCCCGCCGTTGAAAACCATAGTCGCCCGTCTTCAGCGAGCTTGGCTGAGGGACCGCCAACATTCGTTTGATGATTGTGAATACCATCAGCGCTATTAAAAAGTTGGACATTGAGTATTGCTGTATCGCCATTCAACACCTGCACAAGGCTGCTATGGTCGATACGCACGATACCGCGGCTGCTGCCGAGCCAAAGGTGTCCATCACGATCAAATACGATAGAAAAATAGCTATGAAAGGGTAAGCCATGCTGGCGCGCAAGTTGCTGCCATTGATCAGTCTCAGGGTGATAAATGAGCAAGCCGCGATCAGTTGCAAACCACAGTCGTTGTTGTTGTTCGGTCATGGCGAACACGTTGCGCGCACTGCCAATGCCGGCTAAATCAATAGCTTCAACCTTTAGCTCACCGTTCTGTTGCTGTTTAAGGCGAGTCAGGCCGGCAATCGAGCTCGCCCAAATCGTTGCCCACTGATCTTGATAAAGGCCAACCACAAAATCGCTGGCAAGACCGTCATCCCGATTAAGCCTAAACTGCTGTTGAAAGCCTTTGTCATCAAGCGTGAGCGCTAAAATACCGTTTGCAGTACCGAGCCAAACCCGCTTGTCTTCAAGAGGCAAAATACTGCGGACTTCGCCAAGGCTGAGTCCTTGTTGAACACCGAATTGGTGTATGACTTCGCCTTCTTGCAGTAACAAGATACCGTCGGTATGAGACCCCACCAATAGCTGGTTATCTGATAATGGAGCAAGACTGAGTATCGATAGGTTCTCTAGCTGTGGGGATGCCGCAACACTTTGCGCTTGTTGGGCGAAGATACGTGTTAGACCCTCACTGCTACCTACCCAAATCGCGCCATCGGTGGTTTGCTCAATGGCGCGAACAAACTCGCCATTGGCCCCATGCCGGCGCGTAAAACTGGTAAATAAGGCATTGCGCATTTGCACCATACCACCATGGGTGCCAAGCCATAAATTTTGTTCTTGATCGAGAAATAGGTCGAGCACATGCAGATTCGGTAGTCCTTGCTCGACGCCAAAATAATCAACTCCCGACGCGGTAATGCGGGCGACGCCATGAGCGAAAGTGCCCACCCACAGCTCATTATCGACACCTTCAAGTAAGCTGGAAACCCGACCTTCTGAGAAAGCTTGGTAAAGACCACAACGCGTCAGCTCTGGCGAGCAGAAATAGAGACCAGACGCCATGCCCACAGCAAGATGTCCGGACTGCATGCGTAGCACCGCTCGAACCAGTTCGGCGGGGAGCGCAGTAATGGCTTCGAAGCGGTCTGTTGTGGCGTCGTAGACCGCCAGCCCCTGCTCGGTGCCAACCCATAGTTCATGGTGAAACGCGCGCGGTAAAGCTGCATCATTTCCAGTGGTAAAAATTCGTTGGCTATAGGTATCAGGTAAGCCATCTTGTGCGGTGTAGTAGCGTCTCGCACCGCTCGCGTCAATGCGCAAGACACCCGCATTTGAAGCCGCTGCCCACAAAGTTCCGTCCGCAAGCACAACCGTTTCGTGAACAAAGTCATCGGCACTCGCAAGCACCTGCCAAGTGCGCTCGCTGTGGCGCAACATTAAGCCGCGGCGGCCACTCGCAATAACGGTTTCACCGCTGCCATCGCTAGAGATATCAAACACGCCATTTTCGCTGGCGCCTAATGCGGCTAGGTCGTCGTAAACAACAAACTCACGACCATTAAAGCGAACCGGGCCTTCCCAAGTGGCAATCCAAAGATAGCCTTCGTGGTCCTGCGTAATACGATTTACCGAGTTGTGCGGTAGACCATCATTAGCATTCCATGTGTTGAGCGTATAAAAGTCGAGCGGCTTTTCAATGACCGGGAGTGGCGGCACGGGCGCATCGCCCGACTTTGTAGAAAAAGTCGGTTGGGCCAACGTTAATAGTGGTAGAAGCGCAAAGACTAGCGCCCCGAGAAGTGCCGAAAGTTGTTTCATTCCATTGCTTATCATGATGTTTTCGGTGCTTACTATAGCAAGCGGTGGATAATTCACCAACTGATCAAAATGGGATTACACAAAGAGGCGAGAACATGAATCGACTTATCGACAAAGTAATTATGATTACCGGGGCGGCACAGGGCATAGGCGAAGGTGTGGCGCGTGCATTTCATGCTGAAGGCGCAACGGTGATTGTTACGGATATCTTAGTTAATGAAAATAATGCACTTGCAGATGAGCTCGGCGAACGTGCCATTGCCTTTGCTCTAGATGTAAGTAATGAAGAGCAATGGCAGCAGGTAATGCATGCAGTCGAGGAGCGCTTCGGACGATTGAATGGACTTTTCAACAATGCGGGCATCACGGGCTTGGAGGCGGAGAGTGGTCCACACGATCCAGAACACGTTTCGCTCAATGACTGGCACCGTGTGCATGCGGTGAACTTAGATGGGACGTTTTTGGGGTGTAAATATGCGATTCAATTGATGCGTCGCACACAAAGCGCGGGCAGTATTATCAATATGTCATCGCGTTCGGGATTAGTCGGTATTCCTGGAGCTGCGGCTTATGCGTCATCAAAAGCGGCGATACGCAATCACACCAAGACAGTTGCGCTCTATTGCGCCCAGCAAGGATTGCCAATTCGCTGTAATTCGATTCATCCCGCAGCAATTTTGACGCCTATTTGGGAACCTATGTTAGGTGAAGGCGTGCAGCGAGAAGCGGCCATCAAACGAATCGTCGCCGATTGCCCGATGCATCGGTTTGGGGAAGTCAGTGAAGTAGCTGCAGTTTGTGTAATGCTGGCCTCGGACGAAGCAAATTATCTCAATGCGACTGAGATTAATATTGATGGCGGGGTGTTAGCTGGTAGTTTTTCACCGGTACAAAAAGATTAAAAATGCCCCATTCCCGAGGAGAGGTGGGAATGGGGCGGGGTGCCTTAGGCTTCTATGTCGAAGCGGTCGGCATTCATGACCTTGGTCCAAGCTTTAACGAAGTCTTTCACAAACTTTTCTCGTGAATCGTCTTGCGCATAAAGCTCACAGTACGAACGTAGGATCGAATTGGAACCGAACACCAAATCGACGCGTGAGGCAGTGTATTTTGTCTCACCTGACTTACGTTCAACGATGTCGTAGGAGTTACGGCCGGTTGGTTTCCAGCTGTAATTCATATCGGTTATGGTGACAAAGAAGTCATTGGTCAAGCTGCCGACACGGTCAGTGAAGACACCATGCTTACTGCCACCATAGTTGGTGCCTAGTACTCGCATACCGCCAAGCAATACGGTCATTTCTGGAGCGGTTAGACCGAGTAACTGCGCACGATCGAGTAGTAACTCCTCGGCAGTGACGTTGTAGTGCTTTTTCATCCAGTTACGGAAGCCGTCATGCACGGGTTCGAGCCATTCGAAGCCTTCAACGTCTGTTTGTTCCAAGGTGGCATCACCACGACCTGGGGCAAACGGAACTTCGATGTCGAAACCAGCTTGCTTTGCCGCTCGTTCAATAGCGTAGTTACCACCTAGAACGATGACGTCGGCAATGCTTGCGCCAGTTTCGGCTGCAATCGGCTCAAGCTGCGCGAGCACTTTTTGTAAGCGCTCTGGCTCGTTGCCTTCCCAGTCTTTTTGGGGTGCAAGACGAATCCGCGCACCGTTGGCACCGCCACGCATGTCGGAACCGCGGAAGGTGCGCGCACTATCCCACGCCGTTGCGGCTAGCTCGCTGATCGACAAGTCAGTCTCTGCGATCTTCGCTTTAACTGCAGCAACATCGTAATTTTTGCTACCCGCAGGGATTGGATCTTGCCAAATGAGCTCTTCTTGTGGCACATCAGGACCCAGATAGCGGTCACGAGGCCCCATATCGCGGTGGGTAAGTTTGTACCAAGCGCGCGCAAATACTTCTGAGAAGTACTCAGGATCGTTGTAGAAACGCTCTGAAATCTTGCGATACTCAGGGTCCATTTTCATCGCCATATCGGCGTCAGTCATAATTGGATTAAGACGAATCGATGGATCTTCCACATCGACGGGTTTGTCTTCTTCTTTAATATTTACCGGCTCCCACTGCCATGCACCCGCTGGGCTCTTGGTCAGCTCCCAGTCGTAGTTTAAAAGCAGGTAGAAGTAGCCGTTATCCCACTTGGTAGGTTCTGTCGTCCAGGCACCTTCGATACCACTGGTGACAGTGTCGCGTCCGATACCACGGGTTTTGTGATTGTTCCAGCCAAGACCTTGTTCTTCAACGTCAGCTGCTTCTGGATCTGGACCGAGATTCTCAGCACGGCCATTACCGTGACATTTACCTACGGTGTGGCCACCAGCAGTCAGCGCCACGGTCTCTTCATCGTTCATCGCCATACGCGCAAAGGTGACGCGGACATCGTGTGCTGTTTTGATTGGGTCAGGGTTGCCATCAACACCCTCTGGGTTGACGTAGATTAAGCCCATTTGTACAGCTGCTAGCGGGTTCTCAAGCGTTTCACTTGCTTCACCATCGTAACGTGTCTTGCCCAGCCATTCAGTTTCTGAACCCCAGTAAATATCTTTTTCTGGATGCCAGATATCGTTTCGACCAAAAGCGAACCCATAGGCCGGTAAGCCCATTGACTCATAGGCCATGGTGCCAGCAAGAATGATCAGGTCAGCCCAGCTGATTTTGTTGCCGTACTTTTTCTTGATTGGCCACAATAAGCGACGTGCTTTGTCTAGGTTGGCGTTGTCTGGCCACGAATTCAGTGGCGCAAAGCGCTGGTTACCAGTACCGCCGCCACCGCGACCGTCAGCCACGCGGTAGGATCCGGCAGCGTGCCAAGCCATTCGAATCATCAAGCCACCGTAGTGACCCCAATCAGCTGGCCACCAATCTTGGCTGTCTGTCATCAATGCTTTGACATCGTTTTTCAAGGCTTCAACATCAAGTTCTTTGAGTGCCTCGCGGTAATTGAAGTCAGGATCAAGAGGGTTTGTTTTGCGGTCGTGCTGGTGCAGAATGTCGAGGTTGAGCGCATTCGGCCACCAATCCATATTTGATTTACCGGTGGCAGTGTTGCCACCATGCATGACAGGGCATGTTCCGGTTGATTTATTCGTCATGGAGAGCTCCTTTTAGCTTTCGCGGATTTCGTTACTGACTAACCATAGTCTTTTTCGATGATTTAGTAAAAGCTAATAAAGCGACCATCCTAATAGTTTTTTTCGATGTAAGATCGAGTTTACGTTCTAATTCGTAATAACTTGGCTGAATCACTTTGCTGCATTGCATAGAAATGTATACTTAAGTTAATTCTAAAATACGGTGAGAAATTCAAATGTTGCGTCGTTATAGCTTGTTGGTGGGTGTCATGATTCTCTTGGTGGGTTGCAGCCAAGCAGAGCAAGCGCAAAATGCTAAATCTATCGAACTGCCGGTGCGCGTCATTGCACCGCAGGCTGCAGCTGGGCAGCAGACAACACTTTCTGGCATCGTGCGCGCAGAAACGGAGATGCCATTGGCATTTGAGGTGGGTGGACGCATCGCGCAGCGCATGCAGAACGCTGGTGCAGCTTTACAGCAGGGGCAGCCGATTATGCGTTTGCAAACTTATGAATTTGAACAACGCCTACAAGCCGCCCAAGCTGAGCTTGCTGCAGCAGATGCTGCGGTCAGCAATGCGCAAGCGGAACTGCGTCGAGTTGATGAACTGATTGCCGCCGAGTTGGCAAGTCAGCAACAACGTGACCAACGCCAATTGCAACTGACGCAGGCTGAGCGCCAACGCGATGCAGCGCAGGCGAATGTCGCCTTAGCGCAAGAAGCGCTTGATGACACACACTTAGTAGCGCCAGCTAATGGCGTGTTACTGGAATTTAGTGCAGAACAAGATCAAGTTGTCACTGCAGGTCAAGCCGTCGCGGTTTTTGCTTATGCAGGGACTACAGAAGTCGAGGTGCTATTACCCCCCACTGCGTTAGCGAAGCCTGCGGTGTATCAAACGGCTGAGCTATTGCTCGAAGACCAACGCCTACCGTTAAGGTTGCGAGAAACCGCAGGTGCGCTTGCAGCGTCGGGTAAAACGTTGCGCGCGCGCTATCAAGCGGCGCAAGCACTGGCCTTACCCTTAGGCAGTATCGTGAAGGTTGCCTTAAAACAAACAGCACAAGCGAGTTGGGTGGTGCCATTATCGGCGCTCGATATGCGCTGTTCATCGGCAGACAAAAGTGTTTGCCGCGATAGCCAAGTGTGGCGTTTTGCGCAGGGTAAAGCGGAACCGGTTCCGGTGCAGATCAGTCGCGTCGATGGCGAGTACGCTTATATCACCGCCGCGCTTAACACCGGTGACGAAATCATTGCCGCAGGGACCCATCAATTGACCAACGGCGTTGCCGTGCGGAAGGCGCAACAATGAGTTTTCCTAATCTCTCGGCGATGGCCGTTAAGCAACGCTCCGTTACCCTGTTTTTTTTGTTACTGTCGGTGATAGCCGGAATTTATGCATTCACTTCGATGGGGCGCGCAGAAGATCCGGCCTTTACAGTACGCGCCATGACGGTTCAAGCCTACTGGCCTGGCGCAACTGCCGAGCAGCTGCAAGATCAGGTGGTGGACCGTCTAGAAAAACGCATCCAAGAAGTTGAATACATTTACCGGATTGATACCACGATTCGTCCAGGCTTTGCCTCGATCTTGGTGGAGTTTCATGAGTACTCGCCCGCCGAACAGGTGAACGAGCTGTTCTATGAGGTGCGCAAACGCATGCTCGATGAGCAGGCCAACCTGCCTGCAGGTGTGGTCGGCCCCATCGTTATCGATGACTTTAACGACGTCTATTTTAGTTTGATTGCGCTCACCGGTGAGAACGCCGAAGGTGCTGCGCTACCCTTGCGCGAACTGACCCGTGAAGCGGAAGCGATTCGAGATCGCTTGCAGCGGGTTCCTGGCGTACACAAAGCTTTATTGTTAGGTGAGCGCGCAGAACGCGTTTATGTCGAATTTGATCCTGCGGGACTTATCAATTTAGGGATCGAACCTACGGCCATTTTCAACGCCATTCAGCAGCATAATCAGCTGTTGCCGGCGGGACGCATAGAAACGCAGGGGGCGCGCTTACATATCCGTGTCGATAGTCTCATCGATGACCCTCAACAGCTGGCACAGTTACCTATTGCAACTGCCAATGGCATCGTAAGTCTTGGCGACATTGCCACAATTCGACGCGGCTACGAAGAGCCCGCGCGTTATTTGATCCGCTCCCGCGGTGAAGATGCCTTGTTGCTTGGCGTGGTGATGCAAAAAGGCTACAACGGTCAGGAGCTTGGCGAAAATCTTGGGCGCTTTGTCGCGGCTGAAGAGCAGCAATTGCCGCTTGGTATCTCGCTGGAGGTATTAACTGACCAAAGTGATGCCATCAATAAGGCTGTCGGCTTATTTCAGGTTAAGTTTTTAGTCGCAGTCGGGGTGGTCATGCTAGTGAGTATTCTAGCAATTGGCTTCCGCGCTGGCGTCATTGTCGGTTTGGCGGTACCGCTGACCTTAGGTATCACGTTTATGGTGATGCTGTTGCTGGGTATTAACCTCGATCGCATTACCTTAGGTGCGTTGATACTGGCGTTAGGACTTTTGGTCGACGACGCTATTATTGCAGTCGAAATGATGCTGGTTAAAATTCATCAGGGCTGGAATAGTACCCGAGCCGCTTCGCATGCATGGACGGTGACTGCCGCTCCAATGCTATTTGGTACCTTGGTCACAGTGGCTGGGTTTTTCCCGATTGGTTTTGCGAAGTCTGGCGTTGGTGAATACGCCGGGAATATTTTCTGGGTGACCGGTATCGCACTGATTGTTTCGTGGCTGGTGGCAGTTATTTTTGTGCCTTACTTAGGGGTGCGTTTGATTGGCGATAAGCCACCCTCACGCGGTGCGCATGGCGATGGCGAAGAGGCCTACAATTCGAAGCTGTATCAAAAGTTGCGTGCGGTTATCCAGCGTTGTGTGAAAAACCGAAAAACCGTGGTGGTTGCGACGGTCGCTTTGTTGGTATTGAGTATTGTCGGCATGGCAACCCTAGTCCAAAAGCAATTTTTCCCGAATTCCGATCGTACCGAAGTGATTGTCAGTGTCTTCATGCCACAGGGAACCTCTATTCAACAGACCGATGCCGTGGTGCAGCGGTTGGAAGACGTCATTAACCAGCAAGAAAACATTCGTTCGGTGGCAAGCTACGTCGGCGGTGGTCCGCCACGCTTTTTTATCAGTGCATCGCCAGAGCCGATGGACCCTGCGTTCGCCAAAATTGTCGCGGTGACCGCCGATGAGCAAAGCCGCAATGCGCTCATGGCATTGTTACAAGAGCAGATTGAACAGGGGGATTACAGTGAGGCGCGAGTCAGGGTTTACCGCTTGCTGTATGGACCACCAGTCAACTGGCCGATCACGTTTCGCGTGTTGGGTCCTGATCCAGACCAATTGCGGCTTATCGGTCATCAGGTGCGAGAAGTGGTGGCGCAGCATCCGAATACACATAACACGCACATGGAGTGGGATGAACGCATTCCGGTGTATCGACTTAATCTCGATGCCAATGCGCTCCAGTTGCATGGTTTAACGCCTACCCGGTTAGCCGAACAGTTGCAGTTGTTGGTTGAGGGTACGCCCATTACCGAGCTCTATGAGGATATTCGTCAGGTAGCCGTGCAAGTGCGTGGTCGGGAGGGCGGTGCTGCGATCGACCCCGAGCGTTTTGCCAGCTTAGAGGTGCTCAATGCGCAGGGGGACCGCATTCCGCTGAGCCAATTGGGTGATCTTGAAGTGTCGCAGGAAGAGCCTGTGATCCGGCGTTATAATCGCGAAAATTATGTCAATGTTTTGGCCGATATTCGTGGGGCGCAGCCGAACACCTTAACCAGCGAGCTATGGCAACAAATTGAGTCGATACGAGACGAACTGCCATTGGGCTATTCGATGCAAATCGGCGGTTCGGTCGAGCAGTCGAATAAAGGTGAAGGCTCGCTGCAAAAGCTGCAGCCGATTATGGTGGCCTTCATGCTGATCTTTATCATGCTACAAATGCGTTCGTTCAGCGGCACCTTTATGGTGTTTGCGACGGCACCGCTGGGCTTGATCGGTGCAGTGCTGGCGCTGTTGTTGTTCAATCAGCCGTTTGGTTTCGTCGCCTTGCTTGGCTTGACCGGCCTTGCGGGTATCTTGATGCGTAATACCTTAATTTTGACACAACAAGTATCCGATAATTTAGCTGACGGTATGCAAACCTTTACTGCAATTGTCGAAGCTGCGGTGCAACGCGCACGCCCAGTCATCCTGACGGCGTTAGCAGCAATGTTAGCATTCGTGCCGCTGACTCAAGATAGCTTCTGGGGACCGTTGGCCTATGTCTTGATCGGTGGTGTTGGTGTTGGCACAGTGATCACGTTACTCTTTGTGCCAGCCTTGTATGCGCTATGGTATCGCGTCGAAAATGAATGATTTAACCCAAGCTTATCAGCAAGCTGCGGCAGCAGCTCAGCATTCTTTGCTGCGTCACCCCACATTATCGATGGCAGCCATGTTGCGTGTGTGCGCAGAGCGGGCCGAGCGTTATGAGAGCCCTGATGTGTACGGGCAGGGTGCAATTATCAAACAATTTGAGGAGCGGATTGCCAAGCTGCTCGGTAAACCTGCGGCCCTGTTTTTGCCAAGTGGCACGCTGGCGCAGCCCATGGCCCTGCGCATTCATGCTGAAGCATCGGGTCGCAATCGCGTACTGTTGCATCCCACTTCCCATTTGGTTCTGCACGAGCAAGATGGCTATCAAAAGTTGTGGGGCCTTCGCGGTGAGGTGGTCGGTGCTGCCGAACAAGTGTTGCAGCTGGCGGACTTGCAAGCCGTTGCGCAGCCACAATCCTGCGCTGCATTGGTACTCGAGCTACCGATGCGCGAAGTTGGCGGCCAATTGCCAAGTTGGGAAGCGCTGCAACAGCAAGTTGCATGGGCGCGTGAACATGGCATTGCAGTGCATATCGATGGCGCGCGGTTGTGGCAATGTGAAAACTATTATGGTCGCAGTTTTGCTGAAATTTGTGCGCTTGCGGATTCGGTTTATGTCAGTCTTTATAAAGACCTAGGCGGCATAGCCGGTGCGGTGCTGGTCGGTGCGACAGAATTCGTCGCACAGGCGCGCATCTGGTCACGTCGAGCCGGTGGTAATCTGATTTCGATGTATCCTTATATCTTGGCGGCTGAACAGGGGCTCGAGGATAATCTTGCAGTGTTGCCACAAGTTGCTGTTTATGCCCGCGAATTAGCGCCCTTGCTCAACGAGCTGCCGGGTGTGCAGGTGAATCCTGAGGAGCCGCAGGCCACCATGTTTCATTTGCATATTGATGCCGAGCGTGAAGTGCTGATTCGTGCTGTCACCAACTATGCCGAAGATCACGGGGTACTGGTATTGCCATTACCCCGTGCGGTGCAACAGGGGCGCTGTGTGTGTGAAATTCCACTCGGGCGCAATGCGCTGCAGCAACCGCCGACATTTTGGCAGCAGCATCTTCGTGCGTGCTTAGCGAGACTCGATCAATGACTATTTGGGTAGATGCGGACGCTTGTCCGACGGTAATCAAAGACATTCTGTATCGCGCTGCGGAGCGCACTAAAACAGCCCTGGTCCTCGTCGCGAATCAACCGTTGCGTACACCGCCATCGCCGTGGATCCGGAGCGTACAAGTACAAGCAGGGTTCGATGTTGCTGACAACGAAATCGTGCGTTTAAGTGAAGCGGGAGACTTAGTCATCACCAGCGATATTCCGCTTGCCGCCGAAGTGATTGCCAAGGGCGCAACGGCACTCAGTCCGCGCGGTGAGTTACTGACCAAAGAGAACGTCGGCGCCCGTCTGAACGTGCGCGATTTTATGGATACCATGCGTGCGAGTGGTGTGCAAAGCGGCGGGCCGCCGCCGCTCAATGCCCGAGATCGTATGCAATTTGCCAATCAACTTGATCGGTATTTAGCGCAACAGAAAGCGCAAAAGCGCTAGCAAACCCGCTTAAGCCAACCGTGGCGGTCTTCGCTCTGTCCCCATTGGACCGCATTTAAGGCTGCGCGTAGTTGTTGGGTAACTGGACCAAACTGACCATTGCCGACCTGATATTCTAGTTCACCACGGATCAGTGTGCCAACCGGCGTCAGTACAGCGGCGGTGCCTGATAGTGCAGCTTCGGCGTTGGGTTTAGTAGCGCGTTCAATAAGTTCCTCAACGCTTAATTCGCGTTCGCTTACTTTCATGCCAGCATCGCGCGCCAAGGTCAAAATAGAGTCACGGGTGATGCCGTGTAAAAACGAACTGTCGAGAGACTTGGTAATAATTTCGTTGTCGTCAATCAGCATAAAGTTGGCGGCGCCAGTTTCTTGCACATCGCCATTCGGACAGAACAACACTTGGTCAGCTTGCACACTGGCGCGTGCGCGCATGATCGGCTGCAAGGCACTAGCGTAATTGCCACCACTTTTGACCATACCCATGTGAGCAGCACAGCGCGAACCGTTTTCTTCCAACAACAAGCGCAACGGCTTTAAACCACCGCTGAAATAGTCGCCTACGGGAGACAGCAATACGTACAGCATTGAGGTTGCACTTGGTGCAGCAGCCTTACCAATGGTTTCTTCAGTGCCAATATGGGTGGGGCGGATATACATTGCACCAGGCGGCTCCGGCACCTCATTGCTGAATGCTTCCAATGCTTGCCGAATCATTTGCTCGAGCATGTCGGCTGCGAATGCGGGGAGTGCCAACAATTCGGTACTTTGCTGCAGACGCGCAATATTGGCGTCCATACGAAACACGTGAATTGAACCGTCGTCGTGCCGAAAGGCTTTCAGGCCTTCAAAACAGGTGCTGGCGTAATGCAACACGTGGGCACCGGGGTGCAAACTGATGTGGTCGGAACTCACCATAGCTGGTGCGCTCCACTTGCGCCCATCAAATTGGCTTAACGCCATTTGTGGCATGAATTGGGTTCCAAAGGCGGCCATACTTCTCTGCTCGTTTTGGTGAAAAGATAACTTGAGTTTACCGATCCTCAACAGGTCGCGCAAAACTTTCGGACTGGCTGAACCCTGTAGAGTCGACTACAATGTATTACGCTGTAATTATTCGGAGGGTCTATGGGAATTACAACTGTTCGTTTACAGGATGACGTTGAACAAGAGCTCGATAGCATTGCTACTAAACTCAATCGTAGCAAAGGTTGGGTTATCAAAGAGGCCTTGGTCGAGTACCTTGCCAAACAACAACTTGAGCAGCAACGTTGGCAAGAGACCTTACAAGCGATGGAATCAGCTACGCAAGGTCGAGTGGTAGATGCAGATAGTGTGCATGAATGGCTTGCACAATGGGGAACCGAGGCTGAGCAGCAAGGACCGAAAAAATGAGCATAAAGCTGGTTTACACGGACGAAGCCATCGCTGATTTACAACGCGTTCGTGCATTCATTGCTGAACATGATCCTCAGGCTGCCAAACGCATTGCTGCCAGCTTAATCGAGAGATTAAAGCTCCTGCAACACTTTCCCGAACTCGGTATTGCTGTGCCCCATGCACCTGATCCCAGAACTGTGCGCGACATGATGTTTGGGCGGTATTGTGTCCGCTATTCAATCCACGTTGAAGTGGTCATCGTTTTGCGTATCTGGCACACCTTAGAACAGCGTTAGTTACTCGTTACTTAATTCGGGTGGGCTGAACTGCAAGCCGCTTTGTGCCAGCAGCTTGCCAATATGCAACAAGCGACCTTCATGATGGTGGGGCGCGCTTATAGAGATGCCGATAGGCAAACCTTTTGCGTCGCAACCCGTTGGCACGGTTAGCACGGGCTGTCCGCTGAGGTTAAACAACGCGACAAATGGGAAGCAGTAATCCATGTATGGAATTTGCTCGCCATCGAGCGCGATGCGCTGATGTTTGTGGTTGTGTGTAAATGCTGGGCCTAGCGCCGTTGGGCTGAGCACTGCATCACAACCGGCAAAGCAACGGTTGAGCTCGTCGATGACTTCGCGGCGGCGATGCAAGGCGCGGCTAAAATGCATAAAATCGAGGCTCAAGCCGCGTTGCAGAGCGGGAATCAAATCGAGCGAGCTATCTTTGAGGGCGGGGCGGAATTTAAAATAAAAAATCTTACGAATCAGCCAAGGTAAATTCTGCGCAATGGAAAAGCCAAACAGCTCGGCCCACAACTCCATTACTCTTTTTGCCAGCTGTGCGTCAATCGTGATGGGTTTCAGCGTCGCACCTTGCGCTTCTACCAGTTGCTTGAGCTTGCCAAGGCCTGCCTGCACTGATTGCCCAGCCTGTAAGCCATAAAAGGTATCAAAATAGCCAAAGGTGTAGCCACTGAGCGGTTTACTTTCGAGTTGCAGTTGCTGCTCGGGGTACAACACCCGGCAGGCGAGTTCCAAATCTTCCGGGCTACGCGCTAACGGACCGGTGCAATTCATCACACTAAAACCAAGCTCTTGCTCGGGCAAGGGCGGTACATGACCGTCGTGGCTGTGACCATTCTCGGTAGGCTTTAGGCCAAACAAGCCACAATATGCCGATGGATTACGGATCGAGCCGCCAATATCACTACCAAGTTCCAGCGCACAAAGGTCTGCGGCAAGCGCCGCCGCACCACCACCGGTGCTGCCGCCTGGCGTGCAGCTGAGATCAAAAGGATTGTTAGCAGTGGGATACAGCGGGCCAAAGGTTTGGCTATCCGCCAGCAACTGCGGCACATTGGTTTTGCCCAGAAGCACCGCACCGGCATCGATCAGGCGCTGTACCAGTGGGGAAGTCTGCTTGCCGACATAGTTCTTCAACGGCGGATAATTGAGTGTCGTCGGGGTGCCTTCGTACAAATAACACTCTTTAATCGACACTGGCACGCCATGCAACGAACCGCGTGGGCCGCTGTCTTGATCACGTTGCTGCGCTTGTGCCATGGCTTGCTTACGGTAGACATCGACATAAGCATTGAGCTGCGGGTTGTGCTGCTCGATGCGCTGTAAATAGTGCTCGGTGACCGCTGCAGAACTAAATTTATTCGTAGTAATGGCGTTAGCAATGTCGGTGGCGGTTAAATAATTCATGGCGGACCCCTCTGTGAAATCCTATCGTTGTCCAAGCGTTGGAAAAAGTAAAGCTCATCGAGAGCGCATCAATTAATCATGGTACGTAATAAAATTGTTGGTTATGCTTTGGTTATCGCTCAATTCTTGAAGGTCTGTGTCATGCGCATATTCACGCCGCTAGTTTTTTCTTTCCTGCTCATACTGGGCTCACTGATGAGCAATGCTGCGCTAGCAAAAGAGCCATCAACGGTGCTGTTTCAGCAGGTCCGTGTATTTGATGGAATCAGCAAGCAGCTGAGCGAGCCGGTAGATGTTTTGGTTCGCGGTCAACAGATTGAACGCATCAGTAAAACGCCGATTGAACCGAGCGAAGGAACAACGGTGATTGCCGGTAACGGGCGCACCTTGATGCCGGGACTCATTGACGCGCATTGGCATGCGATGCTTGCCTCGCTGCCAATGCAAGCCCTGCTGGTAGCTGACATTGGTTACATTAATTTAGTTGCAGGGCAACAAGCAGAGCAAACGCTGATGCGCGGTTTTACCAGTGTGCGTGATTTAAGTGGTCCCGTATTTGGACTAAAGCGTGCTATCGACGATGGCATCGTAAAAGGGCCGCGAATCTGGCCATCTGGTGCGATGGTCTCGCAAACCGGTGGACATGGTGATTTTCGTTTTCCTTACGAAGTGCCTGCACCGCAAAATGCTGGCTTAAGTCGCGGCGAGAGTACTAATGCAGGTGTTATCGCTGACGGCGTTGACGAAGTTCGCAAACGGGTCCGTGAGCAACTCATGTTAGGCGCCACCCAAATCAAGTTGGCCGCGGGTGGCGGTGTTTCATCTATGTATGATCCCATCGATGTGGCGCAATACTCAGAAGATGAATTTCGCGCAGCGGTAGAAGCTGCCGCTAACTGGGGAACCTATGTAACCGTCCATGCCTATACCTCACGTGCGGTTCAAGCGGCGGTGAGGGCAGGCGTTAAAGTTGTCGAACATGGTCAATTGATCGACGAAGAAACGGCCAGGCTGATGGCAAAAAACAACGTGTGGTTGAGCGTACAGGCGTTTATCGACAATGAATTCGCGAATCCTCAAACCGGCGAGGCACGGCAAAAACAACAAATGGTGCAAGCTGGAACTGACACTGCTATCGCCATGGCCAAAAAGCATAAAATCAAACTTGCGTGGGGTACGGATATTCTTTTTAATCCCCGAGCGCCCCGCAATCAAGGCGCAATGCTTGTTACCATGGAACGCTGGTTTAGTGCGCCGGAGGTGCTGCGAATGGCAACGAGTACCAACGCCGAGCTGCTTGCGCTTTCGGGCGAACGCAATCCATACAAAGGTCAACTTGGTGTGGTAAAAGAGGGGGCTCTGGCTGATCTTCTGTTAGTTGAGGGCAACCCACTCGAAAATTTGAGCCTGATTGCCAATCCACAGCAAAACTTTGTGGTGATCATGAAAGATGGTGTGATTTATAAAAACCAAACCCACTAACGACTATTGAGGAAATCCAACGTGCGTCGTGCTGTGCGGAATTATTTGTGGATTATCGCTGTCGTTGCTCTGCTGGCCGCTTATATTGGTTACCAAAAGTGGCAAGGTCCGGAGCTTGGCGGCTACGTTGTCATCGAGGCGCCTTTGGTGCAGCGGGTGGTGGCGGCGGGGCGCGTAACCAACGAGGCGCGCCTGCAAGTGAGCAGCGAGTTGGCTGGGCTGGTGCTCGAGCGTCGGGTCGCCGAGGGAGATAAAGTCAGCAAAGGCGATATTTTGCTGATTTTGCGAGCGGAAGAGCTAAAAGCACAGCTAGATGCAGCGCAAGCCGCGGTAGTTCAGCTTGAACAGCAACAGCGCCCGCAAGCATTGGCTGAGTTAGAGCGCGCGCAGACCGTCTTAGCGCAAGCGACACGGGAGCGCGAGCGCCGCGAAGCATTGCTCGCCGCCGAGCTCACCACCACTGAACTGGTAGAGCAAGCGCGGCAAGCTGAAATCCAAGCAGAAACCGCGTCAGTAACAGCGCAACTGCAAGTGCAAGCCGTGTCACCAACAGGGACTGAAGCGCAGCGCTTACAAGCACAAGTGCAAAACCTACAAGCACAGCTGGCGAAAGCCACCATTCGGGCTCCAGCCGCTGGTACTCTGTTAACCCGCAACTTTGAAACGGGTGACGTAGTGCAACCTGGAACGGTTTTGTTCACTATGGCACTGGAAAGTGCTGTTGAGGTGCGGACACCATTAGACGAGCGTAATTTGCCGCAGTTAGCGCTCGGTCAGCCGGCACAGATCATTGCCGATGCCTATCCAAACCAGCCGTTCGCAGCGACTTTATCGTTTATCTCACCTGCCATTGATGCGCAACGCGGAACCGTTGAAGTGCGTTTACAGATAACTGAGCCCCCGCAATTTTTACGCCAAGATATGACGGTTTCGGTCACCATTGAAACAGCACGAAGAGAGCAAGCGCTGGTGGTGCCGAACGAAGTCATCTTTACTGACAGTGATGGCCAGCAAGTCGTTTGGCGCGTCAATAACGATAGCGTCACGCAGCAACCAGTAGAACTGGGGCTGCGCGGTTTAACCATGAGTGAAATTAAGTCAGGTTTAAACTCGGGTGACCAAGTGCTGGCGGAAGCTCCGGATGATGTGCGTAATGGCCAACGCATTCGCTTCAAGTCACAACCCATTCTTTCGTCGAGCGACTGATGCTGGCGCGGCTGTGGACGGAATGGACAATTGCGCTAGCTTTTTTGCGTGAAGGGCGGATGCAGACGTTGATGATTACGATTGGGGTCGCCGTCGGTGTGGCCGTCATCGTGTTTGTCACCGCACTGATTCAAGGCCTACAAAATAACGTCATTGACCGTACTCTGGGCACCCAAGCCCACATTCGACTCCTCATGCCTGATCAGCGTAATATCAAGGCACCGCTGCCAACAGCAACCTTTGAGTTGCTGCAAGAAGACAAGCGAGCGCAGCGGCTGCGAAGTATCGATAACTGGCAGCGCCTGATCACAGCTCTCGGAGCCCGAACCGATTTGACCGCGGTTTCACCTGTAGTATCAGGGCCAGCTTTAGCGCTACGAGGCGAAGCTGTGGAGTCGGTGGCGCTGGTGGGAATAAACCTTGAACGTTATCAAGCTATCGTACCACTCAGCGAATACATCACTAGCGGACAACTGCGCTTGGGGGCTGATGACGCGCTGATCGGCAGCTTACTTGCGGAGGATCTCGGAGTTCGAGTTGGCAGCAAAATACGCTTGGATACCGGTCAAGCAACGTCTCGTGTGGTCACCATTGCTGGTATTTTCGAGCTAGGTGTGCGTGAGCTTGATGAACGCTATGTCTATATGGATTTGAAACAAGCGCAACCGCTACTCGATCTGGTAGGTGGCGTTACCGTCATCGATCTGAAAGTCGAAGATATTTTCACCGCAGAAACCATCGCTCAACAAGTTGGCCGTATGACGTCGTTAAAAGCAGAAAGTTGGATTGCGACCAACTCGCAGTTAATGAACGCACTCAGCGCACAAAGCTTATCGACTAATATGATCAGCTTTTTTGTGGGGATATCAGTGGCGTTTGGCATTGCCAGTGTGTTGTCGGTCAGTGTTGTGCAGCGCACCCGCGAAATCGGTATTTTGCGGGCAACGGGTGGAACACAGGGCCAAATTCTACGCATATTCTTACTCCAAGGGGCGCTTTTCGGACTATTTGGCTCTGTGTTCGGTATCGCTGTAGCCTATCTTTTGGTGGGCGCGTTCAACACTTTTGGGCCAGGTCTATTCTATATTCCAATACCACCGACACTGGTGATAATTGCACTTGGTTTAGCCACTGTTACCGGGGTTTTAGCGGCTGCAACGCCAGCTCGTCGTGCGGCACGCTTAGACCCGGTAGAGGCGATTCGTTATGTCTGAGCAGAAACGCGAGATTATGCGCCTTGAGGGAATTCGTAAAAGCTACAACGTCGGACAACCGAACGAGATTGAAGTGTTGCATGGCATCGATTTAACGCTGGTTGATGATGACTTTGTTGCCTTAGTTGGGCCATCGGGATCAGGTAAAAGCACCTTACTTAATCTCATGGGATTATTGGACCAGCCGACCGCGGGAGAGCTTTACGTTTTGGGCCAGCCAACACGCAGCATGGAGGACCAACAACGGACTCAGTTGCGTGGCAGTGCGTTGGGTTTTGTTTTCCAGTTTCATCATTTGATTCAAGCCTTTACCGCACTCGACAATGTACTGATGCCGATGATGCTGCGGGCTGGCAAACCTAATCGTGACGCCATTGCTAGGGCACGTGAACTGCTTGCTGCTGTGGGCCTTGAGGATTATCTGCAACGCAAACCGAATGAATTGTCCGGTGGTCAGCAGCAACGGGTGGCTATCGCCAGAGCATTGGCAACGGATCCAGCCCTATTACTAGCCGATGAACCCACCGGCAATCTTGACTCGCAGTCAGCAGAAGATGTGTTCGCGTTGTTTCGTAAAGTACAACAGGAGCATCACTGTGCGGTGCTGTTGGTGACGCATGACAACGATCTCGCCGCGAAATGCGATCGCACCGTGCAATTAGTGGACGGTAGCATAACGCCTGAACCCTAAGCTTTAGAGCTATTCAAGTAACGCGTCGATAAACCAAGCGGATAGTTGATTGCGGCCATTCAGTTCTGATTTAGCATAAATTGCCGAGGCTTGCTGACGAACCGTCTTTTCTTTGGTGTTGCGCACACCGGCAATTTCACTCAACGTCAGTCCCTTCAATAACAGTACGGCGACTTCCTGTTCGCTCGGTGACAACTGCCACTGATCAAAGTGATGCTTAACACTGCCATAAGATGTCATCAACGGCTTTTTTTCTATCGTTTTAGGTTGCTGTTGGTGGCGTTGCAAGCTAACCTTTAATTCAGCAAGTTCTAAATTACGTTTTACGATGCGATTCCACAGAAAAAAGAACGCGGCCAGTGAGACCACAACTGTGATGCCCTCGATGATCAGGTGCCAGGTATCAACGGCCATATGATAATCAGCAATGACGTCGGATATGTTGGCCGCAGCAATGATTAGAAATACGACAAGTAGAATACGATCAACCGACATAAAGTTCCCCTAGAATGCGCTGAATAGGACATGTGTCCGATGTATCAAAGCCTGAATTAACGTAGTTTCGCAGAAGATGATTTTAACCGAAGGAGTGCTCGATGTCTTTGTTAGCCCTTAAGCGTAGTTTTATCCCATTGAGCTTTTGTTTCGCTTGCCTGCCGCAATTGGTGGTCGCACAACAGACGTCTTCTCAACCTGACTCTCTAGTCGCTGCCACTGTTGCCAGGGTTACCGAACAAACATTGACGGGTAACGAGGACTTAGCCGAACGACAGTGGTTAGCGAATGCTCCGCGACTGGCTGTGATGCATTGGCAAACTGATGATGCAATATTTGGCAGTGATGAAAGTGAAGTAACACTCGAACTTGATTTTCTATCGCCGGGTCAACGTGAGCTTTTACAAAGTTCAGAGCAGCTCCAACAGGCTTATCAAAATTTACGCTCACAACAGTTGCGCTTAGAGGTTTCGCGACTCATCCGGCAATTGTTTTGGCAGTATCAGCAAGCGCAAATTGAATTGGATTTTGCGGAGCAAGCGGCAGCGCAACTGGACCAGTTGCACCGCGTCGTTGCAGAGCAGGTTGCCGCGGGTGCTAAAACAAATTACGCACGACTGATTAGTGAGCAACGCTGGCGCGCCGCCGTAAGCCAAGTAAACCAGCAACAACTGGTAGTGCGCGACTTAGCCAATCGCTGGCAACGTTTGACCGGGCAAACGCAGGTGCCGAGTGAGCTTGTTGAAACTGTTATGCAACGTCCGATCGCTTCGTTTAATCAACAACACCCGTCACTGGTCGCACTCGATCTGCAGTGGCAACTTACTTTAGCCGAAGCGCGGCAAACTGCCCGTGCACAGACCAGCTGGACGGTTGCTACGGGCTTCAAACATATTAGCTCTGCGACCGACAGTGAAAATCAATGGGGACTTGGTTTAACCATTCCTATGACTTTTTCACAGTCATTGAGTCCATTTGAGATGTTGGCGTTAAAGCAGCAACAAAATGCCATTGTGACTGAACTTCGGCAGACCCGAATGGCGCTCGATAATGACATCGCCGAGGCCACTAGCCGGCTCGAGCGTACGCAATTACAACTGCAAGCGGCCGCTACCAACGCCGACTTGAGTGAGCAGGTCATTGCGGAGTTAGAGCAGCTCTATCAGCAACAACAGCTCGATACGCAATTGTATATCGACCGTTTTCTTGAGCAGTTGATGCAACAAAAAATAGCAGCACTTACGCAAGCCGAACTCGGCCTAGCGAAAGCTTTATTGAATCAAGCGCAGGGGATAGCTTTATGAAAATTGGTTTTATGTTCGTCGGAGTTGTTTTAGGAGCAGGCCTCAGCGTCAACGCAGCAGCAAACGTCATGAATCGTAGTATCTCTACTGAGGCGGTTGCAAACTACGAATTACAAGCGGAGCCTGTGCAAGCGGTGAAGGAAATTAAGCTGGCTACGGTGATTGCCCGCTATGAACAAACACCAGGTGCGTTATTGACCATCGCTAATCCATTTGAGCATGCGCAGGTTGAATACTTGGCAATGGACGGCCAGTCAGTTGCTGCTGGGGATACAGTGGCGCGCATCAGTGGTCCCGCGGTCGAACATTTCTTTCATCGGCTTGAGGTTGTTACCGAACAATTTGCAGTCGCAACGCAACAGTACACGAACAAAAAGAAACTCTATCAAGCGAATGCGTTATCAGCCGATGAGTGGCAGCAGTTTCTGTCGGGCTACATAGAATTGTCAGATGCCATGCATGAGCTTAACATCCAAACCGCGCTATTTAGCCAAACTGCTGAGGACGTCGCGACTTTACAAGTACCGAGTGCTGGCAAATGGCTAGCAGCGACTGAAGCAATGGCGGTGGGCCAGCTGTTACCGCAAACGCGACTCGCTTTTGCTGCAGAAGTACCAGCAAGCGTCGCCAGTGATGTTCAAGCACTTGAGATACAAGGCCAGCGGATAGAGGTGATTCGTTACGGCGAATCGAGCCGTAATGGTTTAGTCAAAGTTTGGGCGAGTGCCAGTGATAATAAGTGGCTGTTAGGTGAAACTTATGCAGCGCAGCCGATTATTGCTGCCGAGCAAGCCTATCGAGTTCCCGTTGCAGCGGTTACCTCGCTGTATGATAAGTCGATTGTTTTTGTCGCTGACGCTGCACGCATCCAACCCGTAGAAGTTGAAATTCAAAGTTTAGCTGACGGTCACTATTACGTAACTACTCAACAAGCACTTACTTCGCAACTCGTTACAGCCTCGGTACCGGCTTTACAAGCTCTGCTAATTGAGCAGGAGAGCGACGAATGATTGAGCGGATACTCCATTTTTCATTAAAAAACCGGTTGTTTGTTTTTATTGCGTTCTTGTTACTCATTGCAGCAGGTATTCAGTCGCTTCGCACCTTGCCAGTTGATGCCTTCCCGGAGATCTCGCCAACCCAAGTTAATCTTATTTTACGTGCACCTGGAATGGCTGCAGAACGCGTTGAGAACCAAGTCACGCACCCGTTAGAAACCGAGTTGCTTGGCATTCCGCAACAAACCATTTTACGCTCCACCACTAAATACGGTATCACCTCAATCACCCTCGACTTCGAAGAAGGAGTCGATATCTATTGGGCGCGCCAGCAGGTGGCAGAAAAGCTTGCAGCAGTGAGCGGCGATTTTCCTGCCGGTGTGCAGGGTGGCGTTGCGCCAATGAGTACCCCGCTAAGTGAAATGTTCATGTTCACGGTGGAAAATCCAAATCTTAGCTTAGATGAAAAACGGCACTTGCTTGATTGGGTTATCCGACCCACGCTACGAACAGTTCAAGGCGTTGCAGATGTCACCAATCTCGGCGGTAAAGTTCGTACCTTCCAATTTACGCCTGAACTACACAAACTGAGCGCGGCAAAGCTGTCTTTGCCAGCCATTAAAAACGTACTCATGGATGCCAACGAGGTTGGCAATTTGGGACGCGTGACTTTTGGCACCGAGAGTTTTAGTGCGCGTGTTGCTGGGCGCATCGTAGATCTTGAAGATTTAGCTGCTTTGTCGGTGAGTAACGCCGAAGGACAAAGCTTCCGACTTGAGCAACTTGGTAAAGTAGAACTCAGCTACTTGCCTCGCTTTGGTGCAATTACGAAAGACGGTGAAGAGGCAGTTGAGGGGTTAGTTGTTGGCTTGAAAGACGTTAATGCTGCCACTTTAGTAGAGGCAGTTGAGGAAAAGCTTGCGCAAATTGAAACAACCCTACCGGATAACACCGAGATTAATGTGTTTTACAACCGTAAAAGCCTGATTGAGACGGCTGTTTCCGGTATCTCTGATGCGCTAATGCAGTCCATTGTGCTAGTTATTGCGGTATTAGTGTTCTTTTTGCGCAATATCCGAGCTTCATTACTGGTATCTTTGTCGATTCCCGTAGCCGCTTTAATCACTTTTATTTGCTTACAACTATTAGGCCTATCGGCTAACTTGATGAGCTTAGGCGGTATGGTCATCGCCATCGGCATGATCGTCGATTCCTCGGTGGTGATAGCAGAAAAAATCGAAACTGAGTTGAATGCAAACCGTGAATTGCCGCTGCTGCATATTATTTATCGCTCGAGTTTAGCAGTGGCGCCCTCGGTAGTCAGTGGCACCGCTATTGTGATTCTGGTGTTCTTACCCTTGCTTACCCTGACGGGCCTAGAAGGAAAGCTATTTTCGCCAGTGGCACTTACGATTGTGATCGCTATTACTGCCTCTCTCATTACTGCACTGACCCTTATACCCGCATTGAGCTCTTATTTGTTGCGCCCTAAAGATCGTCGTAATAAGTCTCTCGAGCGAATGAAAAGCACCTATCGACGTATTCTGCAGCGCGCACTGAGTCATCAGCGCAAGTTACTGGTGAGTTTTGTCGCTGTGCTCTTGCTAAGTGCAGTGAGCTTCACGCTGGTGGGTAAAATTTTCATGCCGACCATGGACGAGGGCGATATTATCGTGCAGTTGGAAAAGTCGCCTGCAATCTCACTGCAGGAGTCTATTGCGCTTGACCAACAGGTGGAGCGTGAGCTGTTAGAACAGATTCCAGAAATCAAACAAATTGTCGCTCGAACGGGCTCAGACGAACTGGGCTTAGACCCTATGGGATTGAACGAGACCGACGTTTTTATGGAGTTGATTCCAACTGATGAGTGGCGATTTTCATCTAAGCAAGAGCTGGTCGATGCGATACGCGAAGTGGTATCCGGCTATGCCGGGATGAACGTGAATTTTACCCAGCCGATTCAAATGCGTATTTCCGAAATGCTGACCGGTAGTAGCGGCGATGTATCGATAAAAGTATTCGGTGATGACATGGATACCTTGGCTGATCTTGCCGATCAGGTTGTTGCGCAAACGGAACAAGTTGATGGCGCGGTCGATGTGCAAGCCAGTGTGATCACTGGTGCCCGTTTTCTGAGTATCGTGCCAGATATGAACCTGCTGCGTTTTTATGGTATTTCCAAGCAAGAGTTCAGTGAGTTTATTCACTCGCAGCTGACAGGGTTTCAAGTGTCTGAGGCCGTAGATGGCCGGATTCGCACGCCGATTGTGTTTGGCTCACAGCAAGCAAACGGGAGTTTTCATGCGATAAGCATGATTCAAGCGTTGCCAATTGTGACCCAAGCGGGAGACGTGGTCGCTTTGCAGCAGGTTGCAGAGGTTACCTTTGATGAGGGGCCGGCGATTATTGAGCGCGAAAATAGCAACCGTTATGCCCTGATCACGGCCAACGTGGAGAATCGTGACGTGGTGGGATTTGTCGACGATGTGAAGGGACAAATTGCCAACACAATAAAGCTCGAGCCGGGCTACTTCATGGAATATGGTGGTGAGTTTGAGAATCAAGCACGCGCCAGCGCGAAAATCTTAATGGTGATCCCGGTGGTGTTGTTGCTGATCATTATTTTGCTTTTTAGCACCATGGGGTCGTTATCGTTGACCACTATTATTCTTTCGAATATTCCTTTCGCCTTAAGTGGCGGCGCCATCTCGTTGTGGCTAAGTGGTGAATATATGTCGGTTCCTGCTTCGGTCGGTTTTATCGCGCTTATGGGCGTTGCCATTTTAAACGGGATTGTAATGGTGAGTCACTTTGAGCAAATCAAAATTCACTTTAATAACTTACCAGAGCTAATTTTAGAAGGTGCCAGCGATCGCTTGCGCCCAGTCTTAATTACCGCGATTACTGCCATATTTGGTTTATTGCCGTTGCTGTTCGCGAGTGGCCCAGGTTCGGAGATCCAACGTCCACTTGCAGTTGTGGTCATTGGTGGTTTGCTAACCGCAACCTTAGCGACGTTATTATTATTACCAGTGCTTTATCGCCTGGCAAATCGGAGTCAGTACCATGAGTCTTAAGCTGCTTAAAATCTACTTTAGCGAAGCACAAAAACCCGATGTTATTGACGCCCTATTAAAAGCGAAAGTAGTGAGTGGATTTAGTGTGTACGCTATCGATGGTTTCGGTCGAGTTCATGAGCGCTACGATATTTCTGAACAAATTCGTGGCGCTCGGCGCATGGTCATAGCTGAAGTTGTGTGCGAACCTGACGTCATCAAAGCTGTAGAACAGGCCATCAGCACCTTACATTTTAAGGATCCGATTCGCTATATGGTGCATAATGTCGAAGATTGTGGTCACTGGCACTAAGCGCTAACGAGACTTTGCAACCAAAGGTCGTAGTAAATAGCCACCGAGCCATAACCCAATGGCAAAAATGACGTGCGAATAGACAACCTTTAACTGCGCTGCCAAGGGATCTGGGGTATTTAAACCGGCAATGCCGCTCCCCATCCCTGGCTGCATCAGAAAGTAGGGGATAGCGCAGGTAACAAGGCCAACGAACAATGCTGGCCAAAACTTCGGTGCATCAAACCATTTAAGTTTCCATAACGCCAGTAACATCCAAGCAAATAAAACTCCAATGGCATAATGACCAAACCAACCCATTGCCAGTTCACCTGGTTTAGCCGCCGCCGCTTTGATGGATTCATGAACAAACTGCCCGTCGAACATATAAAGTACCCAGCGACCAATGAATTCATAGCGTGTGAGTGGGGTATTTAATGCGACATGTTGCAGATAGTTAATGAGGTCAAGGAAGGCGGTTGCTATGACGCCCAACAAAACGCTGTAAATCATGATTTGTAATGGGTGGGTCGTGTTGCGATACAAAGTGGTCATGGTAAGCTCCGAGTTTAGAAAGCTATGTTTTGTTATAGTATAACAATAGCCCATTATTTTAGAAGTTTCTACAATAATGCGCAAACCATCACTGATCGCAAACTTTCCTAGCAATTTCGCGCCAAAACACGTAGATTACGCGCCTATTTTTTCATCGGGTGTACTATCGTGATTTCTGCTGCAAACATCACCATGCAATTTGGTGCTAAGCCTCTATTTGAGAACATTTCCGTAAAATTTGGTGAAGGGAATCGTTACGGCCTGATTGGCGCCAACGGTTGCGGTAAATCGACCTTCATGAAAATTTTGAGTGGCGAGCAAGAGCCGTCAGCGGGAAATGTCTCGATTGAGCCGAATATGCGCGTCGGTAAATTACGGCAGGACCAGTTCGCGTACGAGCAGTTCTCGGTGGTAGATACCGTGATCATGGGGCATGAAGAGCTCTGGCAAGTGAAAGCTGAGCGTGATCGCATTTACGCTTTGGCAGACATGAGTGAAGACGATGGCATGCGCGTGGCCGACCTAGAAGTCGCCTTTGCCGAAATGGATGGTTACACCGCCGAGTCGCGAGCGGGCGAGTTGTTGCTTGGCGTGGGGATTCCATTAGAAGCGCATTTTGGTTTGATGAGCGAGCTGGCGCCGGGCTTGAAGCTACGGGTGTTGCTTGCGCAAGTACTGTTCTCTGAGCCAGACATCATGCTGCTCGACGAACCGACCAACAACTTGGACATCAACACTATTCGCTGGCTGGAAAATGTGTTGAACGAGCGCCAAGCGACCATGATTATTATCTCGCATGACCGCCATTTCTTGAACAGCGTCTGCACGCACATGGCGGATATCGATTATGGCGAGTTGCGCGTGTATCCGGGTAATTACGACCAATACATGTTTGCAGCGACCCAAGCACGCGAGCAGTTGCTCAGCGATAACGCCAAGAAAAAAGAGAAAATTGCAGAATTGCAGCAGTTTGTCAGTCGCTTCTCAGCGAACGCTTCGAAAGCTAAGCAGGCGACTTCGCGCGCTAAGCAAATCGAGAAGATCCAGCTGGCCGAAGTCAAGGCGTCTAGCCGCATCAGCCCTTACATCCGCTTTGAGCAAGACAAAAAGCTCTATCGCCTAGCGCTGGAAATGGAAGGTGTTCATAAAGCTTTTGACGACCTGCAGGTGCTGCGCAATATCAACGCGATGATCGAAGTCGGCGAAAAAGTCGCGATTATCGGTGCTAACGGTATTGGTAAGACTACTTTGCTCAAGTGTTTGGTTGGCCAACAACAGGCGGACAGCGGCCTGATTAAGTGGTCAGAAAACGTCAACATCGGTTATTACGCGCAAGATCACGCGGACTGGTTTAAAGAAAAATTGACTGTGTTTGACTGGATGAGCCAATGGAAGCAACCGCATCACGACGAACAAGCGATTCGTGGCGTATTGGGTCGCATGTTGTTCTCGCAAGATGACATTAAAAAGCCAGTTACGATTCTATCCGGTGGTGAAAAAGGTCGGATGATTTTCGGTAAGCTCATTCTGCAGCGCCCGAATATCTTGATTATGGATGAACCGACCAACCACTTGGATATGGAGTCCATCGAAGCGCTCAACCTAGCTCTTGAGCACTACGATGGCACCTTATTATTTGTCAGCCACGACCGCGAATTTGTGTCGTCATTGGCATCGCGCATCATCGAACTGACCGAAACCGGCATGCGCGATTTCGCCGGTACTTATGACGAATATTTGGCGCAACAAGCTTAGAGTGGAGCGGTGGTGATAGTCACTCTACCACCACCGCATGAATCCACTTGGCGATCCTTTGTGTGACCTTGGTGTCAAAGCCGTTTGGCAGATTTTGGTAAAGCTCAACGTTGCCATCTTGCGTTGCTTGGAACAGATGGTTGTAGTTGGGCAGAATCACGGTCTCAATGTCAGCTTCCTTACAGTTGGTAAGCGCTTGCTGCAAGCCTGCTACATTTTCCTGAGCCGGCACCTGTACGTCTTTGTCGCCATTCATAATGAGCGTTGGCAAACACAATTCACGCCAATAACGTGTTGGGTCGGTGCCAAGAATGCCATGTAAAGCAGCGTCGTGAATATTGTCTGGTGATAGCGTGTAGCTAGACGCGCCGTAGGTCTGGTAAATATTGCGCTGTGCTGGAGTCAGTTCAGCAAGTAACGCAGCAATGCTTGCTTCTCGATCGGCGTCGCTCGTTGCCACGAGCACCCGCTGATAAAACGCTTCAGCAATGTGTTGCAAGGTTTCAGCTTGTTCGAGCGTCGCACCTTTCGCCATGGATTCCGTTTTGTCTTGCAGTACGATGGCATCGATGCCATTCAAGCCGACCCCACCTAAACTAATAAGAAACTTAGGAGTGACTTGATTCGCGGCCATGGCGATGACGGTCGAGCCCTCACTATGCCCGACAAAACCGATTGCTGCATTAGGATAGCGCTCACTGAGCAGCTGATATGCGGCGAGATAATCGGTCGTGAAATCACTTACGTCTGCCGCTATATAATTACCTTGCGAGCGACGAATACCACGCTTGTCGTAGCTAAATACCGCAATGTCGTCGCTGGCAAGTTGGCGCGCAAGATTGTTGTAAAGCAAGTGTTTACCGATGGTTCCGGCACGATCCGATGGGCCACTGCCATGGGCAATAAGTGCGATAGTGTTTATCTTACCTTGCTCTGGAACATACAAACTGCCACTCAGCCAATGGCCATCCGCCGACTGAAACTGCAGTTCTTGCACCTGGGTATCAGCCGTGCTCTCAACCGCAACCTGGCACATCTCAACAGGGATTTCGATGCCCTGGATAAGTTCGCCGCTCCAACACTGGTCTGAGCCTTCTCGCAATGCTAATTCCGCGCCTAGGGTCGGTAGTGTCATCGAGATGCTGCTAGGACCAAGCACTAGGTTGTTAACGGGGATATTGGCAATGCCTTGTGCTGGACTATTAACGTTGGCCGTAGCGCCATAGCTTTGCTGATAAATCGTCAGTTCTAACGGCAATTGCTGTTGATCAGGTAAGGTCGCGTGACCCGCCCATTTTTCGGTTTGGCGTTCGGCACTCGATGCGCTATTTACTAAAAAAATAGTCAAAAGCGCGATGAATATCTTCTTCATGATGGTTTCCAAGGGGTTGCAATAATCTCTCATCAGGAATTAAGCAAAAACTGTGCCAACCATCCGTTGTCGCTTAATGCTTCCCAATAAAGTCACTTCACGGCATGATGTGGCTACAAACTATACAAAGATAGACGGACTTTGGGACGCCACAATGAATAAATTACTGAATACCGCAGCACTCGTTATCTCTGCCTCATTATGTCACGCCGCAATGGCATCGGAAGCTTCGCACGAGCTGACGCTAACCGAAGCTGACAAACTGATTACTTTGCCTCTGCATTGCGTCGAGACCCCGTACCCTTACAAAACCGGTATCGTGTTGGGCAGCGCTGATGATTTAAAAGAACCGGCGCAACATCACCCTATTTTCTACGGTTGCTTCGATTGGCACAGTGCTGCGCACGGCTATTGGTCGCTGGTGACTTTGCTGCGGCAATTTCCGGAAATGGAGCATGCCGATGAGGCACGCGCGATCCTCGAGCGTAATCTCACCGCTGAAAACGGTCAGCGCGAAGCTGCGTTTTTTAGCAAAGACATCAATAAATCGTTTGAGCGTACCTATGGTTGGGCGTGGTTATTGAAGTTGTCAGATGAGCTTAAAGCATGGGATGGCCCGAAAGCGGCGGAGTATGCCGCCAACTTGCAACCATTGGTGGATGTCATCGTGCAACGCTATATGGAATTCCTACCACAGTTGTTGTATCCAGTAAGGGTCGGTGAGCACAGCAACACCGCGTTTGGCCTAAGCTTTGCGCACGACTATGCGGTCAATCACGGGCTCACCGAGCTGCAAGAACTGATCGAAGCGCGCGCGCGAAACTATTTTAGCGACGACGAGAACTGCCCAATTAGCTGGGAACCGAGCGGTTATGACTTTATTTCGCCGTGCCTAGAAGAAATTGGCTTGATGCAGCGGGTGTTGCCAGCTGACGAATTTTTACCGTGGCTGCAAGCGTTTATGCCACAACTCGCCGACAAAGATTACAGTCTGGCAGTAGGCAAAGTCAGCGACCGTAGCGATGGCAAACTGGTCCACTTAGATGGCCTCAATTTCAGCCGCGCGTGGAATTTATATGCGCTGGCGAATGCCTACCCGCAGTATGCCCATTTACGCGCTGTTGCTGACCAACATATGGCGTATTCCTACCCGAACTTGATTGGCGATAGTTATGAAGGTGGGCATTGGTTGGGTAGTTTTGCGATTCAAGCGCTTAACTCGGCAGTCGACCTTCGCCAGCCTCCTCAGTCGTGACGCCGTCACGAATGTGGTAAATACGCTTGAAGGTGGGAATGATCTTTTCGTCGTGGGTCACCACGATGATGGCGGTTTCAAATTTTTTTGCCATGTCATTTAAAATTCGAATCACTGCCATGGCGCGCTCGGAATCCAGTGGCGCAGTTGGTTCATCGGCCAGAATTACCGGCGGACGGTTGATTAAACCGCGCGCAATGGCAACCCGCTGTTGTTCGCCGCCTGAGAGCTGTGACGGGAAAGCTTGCGCACGGTGATGTACATCAAGAGCGGTCAGCAGTTCCAGCGCACGAGCACGTGCTTCGGCATTGCTGACACCCGCTAACATCGGCAATAGCGCAACGTTGTCGACGACGTCTAAAAACGGGATGAGGTAGGGCGATTGAAAAATAAACCCTATCTTGTCGCGCCGCAGCGCCCGTAAGTCTGAGACTTTCCAGCTTTGCTCAAAAATAGTTTGCTCGCCCAGCGTCATTTTTCCTGAAGTAGGTGTAATCACTGCGCCGAGTGACTTGAGTAGGGTACTTTTGCCTGATCCCGACGGGCCTATCAGGCCCACGACTTCACCAGGTGCTACATTCATGTTCACATCTTTAAGTGCATCAACAGCGGTATCACCACTGCCATAACGTTTGCTTAAATGTTCAATGCGTATTCCATGTTTCGACATATTAGCCTCCAATGGCTTCTGCTGGGTCAACTTTGAGTGCCATACGAATGGCGATGACGCTAGAAAGCGCACTTATGACAAGTACCAAGAAAAGGCCGATGAAGGCGTCTTGAGTAAGCAATAAAACGTGCTTAGGGAACAGTGGAGCAGCGAAGGCGGCGGTTATTTTACCAATGACAAAGCCGATAATGCCGAGCACCAAAGCTTGTTGCATGATCATGGCCGCAATGGTGCGATTGCGTGTGCCGATAAGCTTCAATACCGCTATTTCACGGATTTTATCCATGGTTAAGGTGTAAATAATAAAGGCAATGATGGCCGCACTGACAACGGCAAGGATGACCAAAAACATGCTGATTTGGCGAGCCGAAGTAGCGATGAGCTTACCCAGTAAAATCTCTTCCATGTCGGCCCGAGTGTAAACGGTTAAGCGCTTCCAGCGGCTGATTAAGTGGGCCATTTCGTCTTGCGACACTTGAGGCTCAAGCCTTACCAGAATAGCGTTGACGAAATTATTAGTGGTTTGTGAGTCGATAACTGCTTGGGTTACCCCCATTGCAGACGGTTGCTGAAATGCAGGGTTTGCTTCAGTTCGGCGCCGGCTTTGCCAAATGGCATCATTGTCTTTTAGAAACTGTGCTTCTTGCGCATCTTTTAACGGTATGAAAATCATCGGATCGCCACTAGATGACACCATCCGCCGAGTGAGTCCGACAACGGTAAAGTCTTTGCGCCGAATACGCACGGTATCACCGATAACGAAGCCAGTTGCAATATCTGCCACAGCTTCATAATGACCGTGGGTGAGATAGCGCCCAGCCACCAAATAAGGTGGCCATCCCGGTGCAGCAAAACGTTCCCCAGGGACAATGCCAACCACCATTGAGCGAACATCGCGTTGGTCTTTGCGAACTTGCATGGTCAAGTAGGTTACATTTGCCACTTCGGCGACACCTGGCATTGCACTGATGGTACGATAAAGGTCATCACTTAGGCTCGACGATTCGGCATAGGGCCCGAGAGTGTTTTGCTGGACCACCCACAAATCAGCGCCACTGTTATCAAGTAAGGCTTTACCGTCATCAACCATACCTCGATAAACACCGGCCATCACAAAAGTTACCCCAATTAGCAGTCCAAGTCCGACGCCAGTAAAGATAAACTTACCCCATGAATGCAGGATATCGCGTCCAGCCAGGCTGATCATTCAACGGACTCCACTAGAGTTTTAACCTGTTGAATAGAGCTACGTGCAGAGATCTCTCTTTCACTGAATAGCACGATCGCATCGCCTTTTTGTAACCCCTCCAGCACTTGCACATTGCCATCGAGGTCGGAGCGACCTAAAACGATAGGCGCAAAGTGCAAGTCATCTTGCTGCACGCGCCATACGCCTAACTCGCCGTTCAATCGATGGATAGCAGCATTGGGAATTACCAGTGTGGGTGCTAGCTCAGCCAAGCTCACATTCACCTCGGTTAATTCACCGATGCGTGGTAACGGGTCCGGAATCTGAGTGAAAACAACTTTTGCCAAGGTTTCTTCAGTGATCGCATCGGCTTTTAATTCAACACGCTCGACTCGAGCTTGCAGTGCAAGGTGCTGTTGTGATCGCAGTGTGACCGTGGCGGGTAAGCCCTTACGCAGGCCGGTGGCACTGATTTGATCAAAGCGAACATTGACCCAGATGCTGGCGGGATCGATCAGTTCAAGTATGGTTTGTCCGCTGGGGACGGTGGAACCAACTTCAGCGTTGCGAGCAATCACAACACCATTGGCTGGCGCCACTAAGTCGAGTTCTTGGCGCTGCACGAGCAGGGCTTGATAATCGGCTTCGTTACGGTCAAGTTCATCTTTTACGCGCACAAGCGTAGCGCGCGCAACGGCCAAGGCTTGCTGCTTTGCCGCCAAGTCATCTGCACTTACTGCGTTGGTTGCATAAAGCGCTGCGTAACGCTCAGCTTGAGCATCGGCGTAGTTCAATTTAGCCTCAGCCTCAGTAATGCTGGCACCAGCTGCTTGTAATGCTGCTGCTTTTGCAGCGATGCGTTGTTCTAGGTCGATAGGTTCTAGTTTGACCAACACGGAACCTTGTTCAACCTCGTCACCTACGTCAGCAAAAAGCGTTTTAATCCGAGCTGGGTAAGCATAACCAAGAGTATAGGTATAGCGCGCCTCGACCGTACCAATGCCAAATAGTGCTGGTTTTAGCGATTGCTCTTGGACTTTTGTCGTGACCACTTTTACCGGTGCGAGTGGGCCACTATTCATCACTACATAACCGAGTAGGAAAAGAAGCGGCACCATAACAAGAATGAGAGCAATGGCTTGTTTATGGGCTTTAAAATCAATCATATGAGACCTCGATGCCATGGCGGTAAATGTCGAATACTTTTGGCGCTTGGCTGTGCATTAAACTAATGTTGTTAACCAGCAACGATTGCATGACCAAGCCCTGAATAGTGCCGATCAAGAGAGATGCTGCCGCATTGGTATCGAGGTCGGTGCGCACTAAGCCTTGTGTTTTGCCATCCTCTAACAGCCGTTGAATACGTGCGCTGTAGGACTTAAGTAATGTGGTCGCTATTTGCTTGGGCACACTCGGCTGTTTGCGCTGAAGCTCGCTAAACAGCATCCGCGGGGCCCCTGGATACTCACTGACAAAACGAATGTGGGCAAAAAACATCGCCTCAATCGCTTCTATAGGAGCGGTCTTTGACTGTTCAGCTTGCTCGATACGGCTGAGTAATTTGTCTGCGACCCACTGAATAACAGCTTGTACAATCGCATCTTTGGTTGGGAAGTGCTTAAATAGCGCACCTTGAGTGACGCCCATTGCTTTGGCGATATCGGTGGTAGATATTTCGCTGGGATTTCTCTCGGCGGCGAGTGTAACAACAATAGCGACCGTTGCGGCGCGGCGCTCTTCTGCTTTCATGTAATTGGCTTGTGGACTCATGATAGACTCAAAAGTAAGTAAGTTATTACTATCTTACGCCTGTCGTTGAGGCTGTCAATCATGTGCTTAAAAAAAGCCCCAGCGAGTTCTACAGCAATATGATAGTCAAGGCCTGCTTGCGCGAAAATGGCCTCAGCCGAAGCACGGTCGAGCCAGCCCATGATCGGTACGCGCGATGCATTTTTTTCACCATCAATCAGCGTGTATTTACTACCTGTATCTGAACTCTCGACCACACTCCACGGATAAGCCGCTGGTGCTGTTTCATGCACGATAAACACGGCATCAGCACCTTTACGTGCGCCTTCCTCGTACTTGTAAGTCCAACGGCCATAATAGGTCATCGCGTTACCAGTAAAGAGCGCGTCTTCTTGGGTAGCATAACTGGGGTCATTCACCAACACGATGATGGTTTTGCCGGCCACGTCGACACCGTCGAAATCATTCCATTGGTACTCGGGGGCATCAATACCATAGCCAACAAACACAACCTCGGAATCGTTGATCTGCGTCTGATCTTGGCTGGTTGCGGTTTCCGGCGCTGGCTCAGAGCACGCCACAAGCGCTAAGCTCATAAGCGTTGCATAAAGAGTTCTATAGGTCATATCACGGCTCATTATTGATAGGGGAGATTGTAATCAGAAGACTGCAAAGCCAGTTGCTGCTCAACGACTCCGTGGCCAAAAATCAATGCAGTAGTAAACCCAATGAGATTAGCAGTGGCAGGCTAATTGTTAGCACCACATTCAGTGCAAGCAACCGTGTGGGTAGAGGTTTATCGAGGGTGGCGCAAGCGCGGAAGAGCGGTAGCGCCACGACGAGACTCATAAAGCCTAATGCCGCCTTAGTTGGCAGAACCTCTACTATGAGTAATAACGCCAACAGCAGATAAGTGAAGCCAAGGAAAATGCGGAAGGTGATGCTGGCAACGCGTGTTCCATAAGCCGTGAGCAGGTTGCTGCGACCGACTTGACTATCCGCTGCTGCATCGGGGAATTGATTCAACAGCAACAAGTTATTGACTAAGAAGAAGGGTATCAATGATACCCAAAATACCGAGGCGGTGTACTCGTCGGTGAGGACAAAATAGCTCCCCATGACCATTAACGGACCGAAACCGAATCCTGGCGCAACCAAACAAAGCCAGGGGCGATGGGTGATGATGGGGGTGTAAGTGATCACTAATAGCAAGCCCGCCAGGCCAAGTGGCAACAGCTGTAAGCCTCGCAGATAAATAAAGAAACAACCTATCGCCGTAACGAGAATCAGCAAAACCTTTCCCATTAAAGCCGCTGCGTCGATCGCTGCTGGATGCGCTTGCAGCGCACCACTGCCGCCACTAAATGGAGTGCGATGCGTGAGCAAATCAAGACCTGAACGCGCATCATGCACCTCGTTCAGTACATTGACGCCGGCGTGTGCAGCTACGGCGCCGAATAGCACAAGTGCGGCCAATTCAAGCGATAGCGGCTGACTGTGCTGAGTCGCCAGCGCCACCGCCAGCGCTACCACGGCAACTGTGAGTATTAAGAAATTAGGGCGTGTGGTTCTGATCAAGGTGAGTAGCATTTATTTTTTCGATGGCCTATGTAGATTTTCTTAACTTACTAAAACTCGTGGTAAAAGTTAATGTAATGCGCTTGTTCCGTATTCTAACCCTAAAGGTAGGCTTTGTATGTCAGCTCTATTTCAACCCTTTGAATTAAAAGACGTGACGTTACGGAATCGCATTGAGGTTCCGCCGGTTTGGTGATTGTCGAAGCGACGGCAGTGTCGCCCGAGGGGCGCATTACGCCTAACTGCACTGGCCCTATGAGGCCGCCAAAGCCCTGCGCGTCAAAGATCCCTCGTGGGTGTTGCCGGCGCCATATGCGCATTGGCTCGAGCGCTATTGATAACAATAGTTGATAGACAAAGTGTGCAAATATAAAAAAAGCCCAACCCGAAGTGGGCTGGGCTTTGGGGCACAACTAATTATGCTTTTTTGCTAGGCACTTGCTGCGGTTGCTTTTGGTCTTTGTGTTGACCTGGGTTCGCTTGCTTGCGCTCGTCTTGCTTTTCGGGTGCTTGTGAGGCTTGGGTTTTTTGCGTATCCATAATTAACTCCTTAAGAGCTTAGTAGCATCATTCAATTATGACGCTGATATAAAGCATAGTTAGCTGCACGCAAGTTTTCTGTCTGATACCGCACATAACAAGGTAATTTTTTTAACCACATTTTTTTTCTTCACAAGTGTACGTTAGCGCACAGACACTTATAACCCAACCAACTAATCTCAACCTTGACGAATGTCTCGAGTGACCCGTTCGCACAGAGATGAAAATCAACCAAGAAAGCGTGGTTCCATACTGAAACAGTAAGACCTCGTTAAGGAGAAAAGCTATGAACAACAAACTGAAACTTTTAACAGTACTTGGCATTGCAGTGGGCATGAGCAATGTGGCGATGGCACAAACTGCATCTGGAACGATGACGGTTTCGGCCACTGTGAGTGAAGCCTGCTCTGTGAGTGCAGCAACAATGACATTCCCTGCGATTTCGCTTTTTGCCAACACTGATGTGGTTGCTGATACCGCAGGTTCGTTGCTGATTTCGTGTACTGCTGCGACCTCACCGTTGATTTGGTCGGACTCACCTCGAGTGCTGACTGGTCCTGGTGCTGGTATCGAAGAAATTCCATTCAGCCTAGGGCAAACGAGTGTTACGGCTCTCACGAATGCGCTGCCGGTCATTGTCGCAGGTGAAGCCATTGCAGCTCCGTTCGTGGCAGATGGAACGGAGCAGGCGGTACCGCTGCATGGACTCATAAAAGCAGCAGATTACGCCGGCAAAGCGCCCGGTCTGTATACGGCATCCATTACGATTAATGTTAGCTATTAATTTCTAAAAGGACAGACATCATGCCCTCCACCAGCGTAAGTAAGAATTCATATGGTGTGGGGCTGACCAGGGGCAGGCTATACCGGTTGGCGGTTATGGCACTTGGCAGCCTCGTTTCGTGTGCCGCACTAGCTGTGATCATATCGCCGATCAAAGTTGAGTTGTCGCAAGCCCACTCAGTGGTAACCATTACTGTTACCAACGATGCGGATGCGCCATTAACCTTGCAGCATCAAGTCCTCGCTTGGACCCAAGTGAATGGCGAAGACGTTCTTGAAGCAAGCAACGACCTACTCGTCGCTCCGGCAATCGCGCAGATTGCCCCGAGGGGCACTCAGGTATTTCGTGTCACGCAAAGACATCCAAGCGCTGCTGCAGCGGAACGTGCCTATCGTTTGGTGCTTGATGATATCAGCGCAACAAAGCAACCGCTGCGCGTACCATAGGCACCGGTAGTTTTGCTGTGGTTAAAGTCGGTAACATGGCAAATGTGCCGATCTACCGCAGCAATCAATTAAGCGCTAGTACCAACGCAAGTGGTATGGCGTTAGTTCCAAATCTGCTGCCTTATCAGGTTAACCAGCTTACTATCGATCCGGTCGAACTCCCCTTCGATATAGAAATTCAAAGCGTGCGTGAAATGGCTGTACCATTTGCCCGCAGCGGTCTGTTCGTTAACTTCCCGGTGCACCGTTCACGCAATGCGCTGGTGCTGTTGCACCGCTTAGACGGCTCAGTGGTGCCTTTCGGTGCTCGAGTGACCGTATCGTCCAGTGCGCAAGAGTTTGTCGTCGGTAAGCGTGGAGAAGTCTATTTGATGAACCTTGCTGATAATAATCACCTGAGCGTACGTTGGCAGGATGGGGCTTGCGACCTCACTCTTACGCTGGATCCCACTGGTCCGCGCGAGCCGCGCATCGGCCCAGTGACTTGTGGAGAGCAACCATGAAAGTAACTTCAATAAGGCTAGGTGGCGTGCTGCTGTGTTTGGCTAGTTTGCTGCTAACTTTCAATGCGCAAGCAGCTAGCTGTCAAGTTAGTGCTTCGGTGGTCAATTTCGGTAGTTTTAGTCCACTGACGTTGGATTTCGTCGATAGCACGGGCAGCATCACAGTGAACTGCACTGATGTGGCCACTTACAGCATTATTCTTTCCTCAGGGAATGGCACTTATGCTCTACGCAGCATGGTATCCGGCAGTTATTCACTGGAATACAATCTCTATCGTGATGCTGCTTATCAACAGGTCTGGGGCGACGGCTGCTACCCGGTCAGGATGCGTGTCCGTGTGCAATTGCGCTGCATTACAACGGCCACACAATGAGCAGCAGCGGCATGGAAATACCTACGACGAGCAGCTGAACAGGGAGCCCGAGTTTCCAGTAATCGCCAAAGCGGAAACCGCCAGGGCCCAGTATCAGCGTATTATTTTGATGCCCAATCGGCGTTAAAAACGCGCAGGAGGCGCCAATGGCAACCGCCATTAAAAATGAGTCTGGGTTGACGTTGAGCACGGACGAAATGCTAATCGCGATGGGACACATGACAGCTGCGGTGGCGGCATTGTTCATTAAATCGGAGAGGAACATCGTCACCAACAAAATCGCCAGCAAACCTATGATGGCATTGCCCTGCGCAACGCTATCGACTAAGAAGGTGGCGATGAGTGCAGCAGTTCCCGTTGACTCCATTGCGCCAGCAACGGGAATCAATGCTCCCAATAGCACAATCACCGGCCAATCGATCGCTTCGTAAACTTTGCGTAGCGATACTGTGCCTAGTGCCATCGATGCGAGTACACCAAGCGCAAACGACACCGCCGCTGGCAACCAACCTAGTGCAGCGACAGTAATGGCACCGATCATTATCGCACTGGCCTGCCAAATCTTGGCCGTACTGGGAATACGCAGCTCACGTTGAGCTAATGGCACACAGCCGTTATCCGCTGCGAATTCCGCTATCGCCTCTGGTGGACCTTGCATCAGCAACAGGTCACCAGATTGAAAGTTGATGGCGCGCAGCCGTTTCATCGAGCGTTTACCCTCGCGCGAGAAGGCGAGCAGATTAATGCCATATCGCGTGCGTAGACGGATGGCTTTGGCGGAATGTCCGACAAGTCGGGAACTAGGTTGAACGACTAATTCGGAGAGTTCGATTTCACTTTGTTTACTCTCTTTGTCGTCGTCTTTGGTTTGCGCGTCAGCGTCAGCATCTTCTTTATCTTCGACGGATTCTTCTAGTTTGAGCCCGAGAATGGATAATACATCTTTGAGGGCGTCGGCTTCTGCTTCCAGCATTAATATGTCGCCCGCATGAACGCGACGCCTTGGGTTTGCGGCTATGATTTTTACTTCGTGCTGCACAATTCCGATGATTTGCGCATCAACCTCTTTTAATTCGGCTTCAATTTCATGCAAGGATAAGCCGTCAGACTTACTCCCTTCTTCGACCCGAACCTCGGTGATATAAGCGCCTGATTCGAACCCTTCGAGTCCCGATTGTTTGCGGGCAGGCACCCAGCGCCAGCCAATCAGTGCGATAAAAATAACGCCGGCAGCGGCCACGGCAAGGCCAATAGGGGTGAAGGCAAACATACCGAAGCTACCCAAGCCCGCTTCTTCTCGAAAGCCTGACACAATGATGTTCGGTGGTGTGCCCACGAGTGTCGTCATGCCGCCCAAAATGGTGCCGAAGGCAAGTGGCATCAGTACTTGTCCGGGCGTCAATTCAAGCCGTTGCGAAACATGCACCGCAACGGGCATCAACAAAGCCATGGCGCCAACGTTATTCATAAAGCCCGAGAGCAGCGCACCCAAACCGATCAGAGCGCCAATGCTCAAGGTTTTCCCTGCGTTTGCAGGCAAAGCAACGCGCGTTAGTGCGTCCACCGCGCCTGAGTTTTGCAGCCCCTGACTCAAAATAAGCACGCAGGCCACGGTGATAACCGCCGGGTGACCGAAGCCGCTGAACGCAGCAGTACCGTCAACGAGCCCTGCAATAACACAGGCTAACAATGCCGCCAAGGCAACCATGTCGTGCCGCCAGCGACCTAGCAAAAACATCACTATAGTTGCCAGTAATATTGCGAGAATAAGCCACTGATCTAGCGTCATAAGTCGGTGACTGCCTCGGCTTCAAGAGGATAAGCGCCGTCTGCTCCATGAACCTCTTTGCCGTTCAGCGGCGGGTTGAACACACAAGCCAATTGCAATTCTGATTGAGCCTTAAGAATGTGGTTGTCGTTGTTGTTCAGCATGTACACCGTGCCAGGCTTAATCGGGTGTTCAATGCCCGTCGCCAAATCCAAAATAGAGCCTTCGCCACGAATGCAGTAAACCGTCTCTAAATGATTTTTATAATGAATGGGCGTCTCGGTATTGGCATAGATGGTGGTGATATGAAAGGAGTAACCCATATTATCGTCCTTGAGGGACATTCGGACACTGTTCCAGGTTTCACCATCCACTTTTCGGTCTGAGTTACGGCAATCTTCTAGTGTTCGTACAATCATGCAGGTTTCTCCTCGTAAAGCTCGTTGGCGTTCATTTAATTACATAAAACTAACGCGCTTTCGTTTCAGTGTATATAGTGAAACACTCTTACTTAACGAGATGGTTCGTTCATAAATTGTACGCAGCGGGCGCCCTAGAAGTGCGTATTTTCAAAAGGCGGAAAAGTGCTTAAACCCAAGATCGTGATTCCTCAGCAATTCATCCATGAGCATGCTATTGCTCATGGTGAGGCGTTTTAGCTCGTCACGCCACTTTAGATGGTAAGGGAAGCCGCCCATGTTGCGCACCGTGGTTACGCCCGCAGCTAACGCAGACTTAGCATAGCTACGATCTAAGATATGCACGTGAGCGTCGATAAGCCCGGGCATAACGTAGGCTTGCTGGCCATCCATCGTCAGTACGTTAACGTTGGTCAGCACAAAGCTTTGCGGTCTATCGCGATGCAGTTCAGTTGCACCACTCTCTAGGTCTTGATAGAGCCACAGCAAAGCGGCGATGGTAAAAAGCGTGAGTAAGAGCAACGCGGTGCCGCGTAGGCAAGCTCGAGGGAAAGCTTTCAATTGACTCGTTTTCATTGATGGAAACTCCAAGCACAGTTGTTTGTGCCTGCAGCCTAATTTGCATGCGCTCGAGCGGCGACCAGAATCAAGATTCTAGACTTTTTAAGTAACGACTGGGCGGCATTCCGGTCTGCTTTTTGAACACTGCATTAAAAGAAGATTTTGAGCTGAATCCCGCGTGTTCACTTTTTCAGCTTCCTCGAATTCCTGCAAATCATCGAAAACTTCCGGCTGTCGAACAATCCCAACCAGAAAGCCGGCGAGCAATAGCAGTGGAATGCCTTGGTCGATGAAATACCATTGGTTGCGCAATTCGTAGGGCAGGAAAGGCTGCAGATTGGCACGCTCGTAACGTAAGAGGAGCACAAGTGACAGTTTGAGGTAAATGAGTTGACTCAATGCGCCGAGAGCAAGAACCCAGCCGATGTAGCTTGTGAAAAAGAGGGCAGTAAACGCTGGCACAAAGTGCGCGGCATCCCGGCAGTAATTCGAGTGGTGCAAGCATCATGACTGTGGATTACGCCCAATTAGGTTTCATCAAACCAAAATACATCAATAAGGCTTTTGTTGAAAACTTTGGCAATACGAAAAGCCGTTTCTAAGGAAGGTGAATAGCGACGTTGCTCAATCGCCGCTATCGTTTGGCGTGTTACACCTACCCGTTCGCCCAACTCGCCTTGGGTCATCTCACCATTTTCTGCACGTAATTCGCGTACACAGTTCCCGATAGGCAACATGATTAGTAACCTCGACGAAAACTAGCAATTTGCACCCCATACTCGGAGATTTGTGCCACCACTAAACTCAGTAGACAGCTGTAAAAGAGGAGATTGCCGTCGTTCAGCACGAGAAAGTGTAAAAGCGAGGTGACAATACCAACTGCTAAGACACCGCCCGCGGCTGCTTGCCCCCGACGAATGAATACTTTTTCTCGCTCATCGGCCTTTTGCTCGGCTTGCTTACGATGGGCGATAGCCAGCACGATTTGGCCGATCACGCTCAGAATAATCAACGTGACCGTGAGTTTAATAAATACTGGAAGTACCGCAGGAACCTGCTGCAGTTCGATATAGGTTTGCACCACCGCATATGTCATATAAAGCCCAACCACCAAGGTTGCAATCAACATGAGCCAGGCTGATTTTTCTTTGAAAGCCATGTGTATTTCCTTAAGTTAAAAATAGTTAACATGGCGATTTTATAAGCAAGCCGCCTCCGTGTCAAAAAATTTTAACAAGCGTTACTTCTCAAGCCAATTTAGAATAATCGCGCTATCGTCATTAGCCACAACGGCCATGCTTGGATGATTTCTATTGGGCAGGTTTTTGACCGTGAGTTGCTCGCTCTGTAGTTCCGCAAACGAGGCGCATCCCGTCAAACCGATGCTGACCAGCATACAACAAGATCACGTTAGCCATCGCATTGAAACAGCATCAGCTCGGTATTAAGACGAACGTTTTAAACTTGGCATCGCTAAGAAATAAAGTACCAACAATACACCAAATGGCACAAGATACATCAACTGCCACCATATGCTTTGGCCTGCATCTTTTAACCGACGCGTAGATACCGCCAAGAAGGGAATAAGCAATATGATGGCCACAATTGATGCGAGTATGACGTGAAGCGTCTCGGCTAGAGCCAAGACACTGATAAAGAACAAGAAAAACCACCAAAATTCGTAACGGCCTGAGCGACTTTGAAAGTCATCGAAGTTCTTGAGTGTATTGAGAATGCTGGTTACTGCGCTTTTTCGAGGCGCCTCTGCAGGAGCCAATAAAACATCTGGACTGACTTCGAATACTGCGGCTAAAGCTTTTAGCGTTTCCGGTGATGCGCTACCTCTTTTTTCTAAGCGTTGGATTGTGCGTAAGTTTACCGCACAGAGCTCACTCAATTGCTCTTGTGACCAACCTTTGTGTTGGCGCAACTGTTTTACTTTTTCGCTATTAATGTTCATGCCGCAGCCACTCCTTCGTGGTGTCTAACTGATGACTGCAAAAGTAACACAATCGACAGAAACTACTACGGCATTGATGCGGCAGCTCGCCGGCAAAGAGCTCGTTTAGAGCTCAAAACCGTTCTTCCAAACAGCTTGTGGGTGAAACAGCGCCCGCAAGTTCGTGCTGGCATCCGTCTTGAATCACGACGAACTTTTCTTCGCGCCAGGTTTCGCCGTCAAATACTTGCACCGGACCGATGACGAAGCTGTTGGCGTTGTTAGCTGCGACTGGTTGTGGTGTCGGTAAATTCAACACGATGGCGAGCACCACTGCGATCGTGGCGAGTAATAGAAGTATCTTTTTCACGGTGATTAGCCCCTAGTCAATTAGTGCGAGAGACGCTGATAACGCCAGCGTACGATAACGGTAAGTAATAAGGTAAAACCGACAAGCGCCGCTACGTGCAGCCAAATGCTATGGCCTTGGCTCGAGCCGAGCACTGCATGTGCTAGCTGTGCATAGTGATAGGCAGGTAAGCCGTAAGCGACGTATTGCACGGTTTCCGGCAAAAACTGCATGGGCAACCACAAACCCGATAAGAAGGCCATCGGCAAATACACCAAGTTAACCACCGCGGGCGCACCTTTGTCGGAAAAACAAAGACCTAGGAGTAGCCCCATGAGCGCAAAAGGGAGTGTTCCGATTAACAGCACTAGCAACAATGCCAACCATTGCCACGTGTGGAGTTCAACACCGGCAACCAGACCGCCGGTAACAAAAAGAATCAGCCCAATACACAGCGCGAACACCAAGCTACTAAAGAACTTCGCGAACAGGTACGCGGCAAGAGGCATCGGCGCGACGCGCTTTAACGTTAACCAACCATGAGCTCGGTCACTGGCAACCGCGGTGGCAAAGTTAAACATCGCGGGGCCCATCATACCGAAACAGGCATAAGAAACGAGTAGGTATTGACTGCTGCCAGAGCTGAAATTAAAAACAATACCGAAAAAGATATAAAACGTAACCGGAAACAAAATCGCCGGTAAAAAGAATGCGGGTGTACGCCATAAGCTCAGCAAATCGTAGCCCGCTTCTTTAAGATATAAGTTCTGATTAAACATGACGTTGCTCCTGCATCTTGGCTAAGTACGCTTGCTCAAGTGAGCCATGATCGGCAAGTATTTCGGTCAAGGTTCCGGCGGCGACAATTGCGCCGTCGCGCAGCATGGCCACGCGATCTGCTAAGCGCTCGGCTTCTTCAATGTAGTGGGTGGTGAGTACAATGGCAGAGCCCGCCGAACGGTAATCTTGTATGTGTTGCCACAGGGCGTGACGTGCCTCGACGTCCATGCCCACGGTGGGTTCATCTAAAAACAGTAAGTCGGGCTTGCCCGCCACGGCGATGGCAAACAGCACTTGCTGCCGTTGGCCGCCCGAGAGCTTGCCAAAACGCTGTTTGGCGATGCTATTTAGGTTGAATTTTTCGATAAGTTCGGCGACATCAAAGCCATTGCGGTAATAGCTGCAAAAGAGATCTAGTTGTTCGTACACGGTTAAGTTTGCCGCCAACGCGCCGAGTTGCATCATCACGCCTAAGCGCTGTCGAATGGCGAGCGACCGCTGCTGCGTCAACAGCGGCTGACCAAAGAGTGCTAGCTGCTCTGCTTGGTACGCATGCATGCCAAGCACACTATTGATAAGTGACGTCTTACCCGCGCCATTTTTCCCCAGTATTGCCAGAACCTCACCGCTATAAGCCTTGAGGTTTACATTGCAAAGTGCGCGATGCTGGCCATAGTTTTTATTCAAGCCCTGAATCGATAAGTGCGCGACTGCCATGAGTGATCTCCAGTTAACAAGTTGCCGCTAAGATTAGGCAAAGGTGGGATCACGCGGTAGTCGCTTTTGTCAGCAATTGCAGGTGACAATTGTCACTGGTCGAATGGCAAAGCAGTCGTCATAATGAGATCACTTCGCGCGGATAAAGCAAATGATGAGCCAAGAAAACAACAGACAAACCGTTGCTAACGAAGAAGCTAAACACGCCTGGGTCTATTTATTTAACCTCGGGTTCTACATTCTGCCGATGGTGCTGTTTCCCTACAGCATCGCTGAAATTGTGTGGCTGTCGCTCGCTATGTTGGTGTTTGTCGGCCTTTATTTTTATGGCTTCTCTTTACCACCGCACCGCATGTTCTGGCCGGTAGTGGGAATGTTTGTTATTGCCTGTGCCGTTACGCCCTGGAACCCAGGGTCTGTTGCTCTATTCAGTTACGTCGGCTTTTTTATCGGCTTTGCTTACCGTTGGCCGTATGCCTTAACAGGAGTGTTGGGGCTTATCGGCACTTTAGCGGTGTTTCAGTGGAGTGTGGGAACCCATTGGGACCTGTTCTTTCACTACGGTAGTGTCATTGTTATCACCGTTGCGATTTTCGGACGTATTGAGCGCTTGCGCCAACGCCATGCCGCCGCGGAGCGTCGCAGCGCCGAAGAAATTGAACGCCTCGCCACAAGTGTTGAGCGCGAGCGTATTGCGCGCGATTTACATGATATTTTGGGCCATACTCTGTCGAGCATTGTGCTCAAGTCTGATCTTGCTCAAGCACATTTGGGCAAGCAGCAATATGATGCCGCCGCAGAACACTTACAGGAGCTTAGCGAAATAGCGCGTCATAGCTTGTCGCAGGTACGTCAAAGCGTGTCCGGATACAAACATAGTGGATTAACGCTGGAACTCAAACGGTTACAACAGCGCTTACACGACGCGGGCTTTCGTACCGAGATTTTAGGTAAACCACCACAGCTAGACGCAACTCGTGAAACCGCTTTAGTCCTCGCAATAACTGAGCTGGTCACAAATGTGATTCGTCATAGCTCAGGGCAAATCTGCACAATTCATTTTGATGAGAGTAACGATTTGTATCGGATTCAAGTGACCGACGACGGTCACCCAACTCAGGTTGAAAGTGGCAACGGTTTAGTAGGCGTGCGGCAGCGCATTCATGCTTTCGGCGGCTCGGTTGACGTTTCAACTGCTCGGGGCTGCGCAGTAGCGCTACAGTTACCCAAGCTTGCAACATCCAACATCTACGGAGCAACCCCATGAAAATCTTACTCGCCGAAGATCAAACCATGGTACGCACGGCGTTAGCTAGCTTGCTGCGGTTGGAGACTCACTACGAGGTTGATGAAGCGGTGGACGGCGCTGCAGCTCAGCAGCAACTGCAGCAGCATGCCTATGATATTTTGCTAACGGACATCGAAATGCCGCATCTGTCGGGGCTCGAATTGCTGCAGTGGGTCCAACAACATCAGCCGCAGCTGAAAACTGTCATTATCACCACCTTTAACCGAGCCGGGTATATCAAACGTGCCGTTGACGCCGGTGTGAGTGGCTTTTTGTTGAAGGATGCTCCGATAGCCACACTTGTCGATTCGCTGCAAAAGGTCTGCGCCGGCGAGCGTGTGATTAGTAACGAATTGCTACTGCAAGCGTTGGGCCATGACGACCCACTCAGCGAAAAAGAGCGTAAGGCACTGCGATTAGCGGGACAGGGTATGAGTACGCAAGCTATAGCCGAAGCCTTGTTTATAGCGGAGGGCACTGTACGCAATTATTTATCTGAGGCCATTAGCAAATTACATGCAAGTAATCGCGTCGAGGCGGCGCGCATTGCTCATCAGAAAGGCTGGCTTTAATGCAGATTGCTAAAAGGCGGAAAAGTGCTTAAACCCAAGATCGTGATTCCTCAGCAATTCATCCATGAGCATGCTATTGCTCATGGTGAGGCGTTTGGCGTGCTCTGTTGGAACACCCAGAAGCTGACCCAAACAGCCAAGTTTCAACACGCGCTAGCACGCATTTTAGCTGACTTTCCTTGCTTGTTTTTATTGTTGCAAGAGGCAAAGCTGAGCGCCAAAGAAAACTGGTTGCAGCCGCACTGGTCGTATGCGGTCGCGCCCAATATGCAAACACGGCGGTTTACTTATGGTGTCATTACCGCAAGCCAGTATGCTTTTACCGAAGCGCAGGCGCGCCTGAGCAGAAAGCGCGAAGGCCTGTTCGCTACCCATAAAAGTTATATGCTTTCGTATCACGCACTGGCAGAGGGCGGCGCCTTGTTGGTCGTTAATGTTCATGCGATCAACTTTGTGCGCACGCAGCAGTTTTCGCAAGAAATGGAGCTTATCAAAGAAGAGATCTTAGGCCACCAAGGACCCCTCATCGTTGCTGGTGACTTTAACGTGTGGAGCCGCCACCGCCGCTTGCGGTTGCTGCAATTCTGCCGCAGCATCGGTCTGCGACAGGCGATCATGGTGGACCCACATCACATTAAAACCTACCGGCAACATCCCCTCGACTTCATCTTCTACCGCGACCTTTCGCTGCAGGAAGCTTCGGCAATTGATACCAATACCGTGTCTGACCACAACCCGCTTTATGCGCGGTTTACGTTGTAGCGTTTACTGGTGTTGGCTTAAGCTTTTAACGTTGCGCATAATTCTATGAAGTTATCTACCGCGCAGGCGCTTTTCGAATTCGAGTACAACAAAGAGCACTACGCCAATACCCACTATCAGCAAAACATCGACAAAAGCGACAGATGTCGTGGCAAATACCTCCTGCAGTGGCGCGCTATAGGTCACTGCAAATTGCGCCAGTATCACGCAAAGAATCGTTAGCCACACGATCGGTGTGCCGTTTACCGCATGCCAGTTTAACGTTGTATCTTTTCCAATTAATTTTCAAACCGCGACACCAACCGTCGGCTAGACGCTTTACATTAGTTATCTATGCATGCTAAACATATTAATGCATCAAAATTTTAACACTTTGTTTGTTTTTGTTGGTTTGACTGATGAAAGTTTAAGTTATGTTCTATCTGTTTGCTGAAGTTTGAGCTATCAACATGGAATAGGGAAATTGTAGTGTTTCGGCCTCGTACAAATAAGGAAATAGCTTTAATACCGTATCAAAAGGTGCCCGCTAAAACCTTCGATAACAATGGTCGTAAGGGTGTTGGTAGAAGTGTAGAAAACCATTGCCGTATTGTTGGAGAGGTGGCGAAAGAGTTAATTCGTCGGTCTCCAGTCGCGCATCTTTTCCCCGATGGCTCTGCGTTTACTGCAGCTACACATGATATTGGCAAGGTAAGCCCTACTTTCTACAATAAAATTATGGTCGCTGCTGGCGGTGAGTTATTACCGAACGTGAATTTTCAGTTGGAGAGAACGTGGAACGGTCATGCTGGCGTTAGTCAGTTAACGGCTCAATATTTGAATGCACCGTGTTACATACCGGAGATCCTTGGTCAACATCACGGATTTTCACCGGCCGTTTCTGGTCTTCGAGCAACAGATGAAGTTTTCGGTGGTGAGTTGTGGCAAGCCGAGAGAGAGAAGTTAGTTATTTCATTGAAAAAAGCCCTTGGTGAGTCATGGCCGAAAGAAGTGACCTTTGAGCAAGCTCGTTTGCTCGCAGGGTTAACTTCAGTATCTGACTGGATTGGATCTGGTTTTCATTTTGAAGACCCCAAAACCCCATGGAAAGATAAAATTGAGATGGCGGTAGACGACGCAGGGTTTGTGCCAGTTACTTATAGAGCAGGATTGAGTTTTGAAGAGGTTTTTGGTTTTTCTCCACATGACGCCCAGTCAGTTTTAATTGAAGAGGTAACGGCCCCAGGAGTTTATGTTTTAGAAGCTCCGATGGGATTAGGTAAAACTGAAGCAGCTTTATATGCCGCTTATCAGATATTGCAGAAAGGAAAATGCTCAGGTATTTATTTCGCACTACCCACTCAGTTGACTTCAAATAAAATTTACGAACGCTTTGAGAGCTTTTTGGAGGCAGTCTTAGCGGATGAATGCAGTCATCGTTCTTTACTGTTGCATGCAAATGCCTGGCTGTTTGAAAAAGACATAGGTGAAGAAGGTCGGCCAGGAGGAGCTTGGTTCAACAAAAATAAGCGAGGTCTGCTTGCGCCTTTCGCAGTTGGGACCATTGATCAAGCATTAATGGCAGCAATGAATGTCAAACATGGATTCGTACGAGCATTCGGATTGGCCGGTAAAGTCGTCATTCTCGATGAAATTCATACCTATGATGCTTACACGAGCACACTATTGGACTCCCTTATCGAATTGCTTCGGAAGCTTGAATGCACAGTTATTATCTTGAGTGCAACGCTGAACAAAGACAGACGCCAAAGGCTTCTTAAGCGACCATGTTCCTCTTTGGAATATCCATTAATTACTTCGAGTAAAAACGGGGATGATGGGACACTAACGGAAGTGAGCGTTCCATCAAGTAACGACAGAGACTATCAAATCAACTTAACCGCAGACGAAAACCTTGCGATTGAAGAAGTGTTGATGCGCGCTGAACTAGGTCAACAGGTACTATGGATAGAAAATACTGTCAGAGAAGCGCAGCAACGGTATCTTGATTTGGCCGCTCGTGCCGCAGAGCTTGGAATTTCCACTGGCTTGCTCCACTCGCGTTTTACAGTGAATGACCGACAAAAAATTGAGGATAAGTGGGTTAATTTATATGGGAAATCAGGATGGAAGCGGCGAAGTGAAAAGGGGCGTATTCTTGTCGGCACACAGGTTCTAGAGCAATCGCTCGATATTGATGCCGACTTTATGGTTTCTCGATTTGCACCGACGGATATGTTGTTGCAGCGCTTAGGCAGGTTGTGGCGCCACTCTCAAACACCGCGTTCTAATCATGCAAAACCAGAAGCTTGGTTTTTGGCTCCAAAATTAGCGGAAGCGGTTGAAAGTCCAGAGAAACATTTTGGCTCAAGCGCTTACATATATAGCCCGTATGTTTTATGTCGGAGTTTAGAGGTTTGGGCTGGATGTAGAAAAGTTAGTTTACCCATTGATATTCGTAATTTAATAGAAGAAACATACTCAGACAGGGACGAACAGGGAAGTATGAAGCGATGGCTCCATGAGCTGGAGCATGGCAATCGGTACAGAAAAGGAAGAAGAGATTTACAGCAACTTGCGAGAATCGGCTTGGCAGAAGATGGGAACACTTTACCAGAGAGTAAAGCTCAGACTCGATACAGCGAAATAGACAGCTTCGAAGTGTTAATTCTCAAAGGAATCTCTAGAGATGCTGAACGGGCACTACTAATATTTTTGGATGGTAGCCAATTAGAGTTGCCGCTGCATAAGTACACACTAGAAAAGGCAGAATGGCGCAAACGAACAGCCATTCTTATGCAGCACATTGTTAATGTCCCCCTGAGTGATAAGCCTAAATCAGTTCCGACAGATGTTCTAAAACGTTTCGGGCTGCAGCACTGTTTCTATTTGGGGAATCCCGACTGGAACGATAAAGATGAGAGTATTTTTAACGTTGCTATTGTCGATGACAGCGACTGTTTGCGAGGCATTGAAAATACTCAAGTGCATGATAAATACAGCTTGGAATATCGAGATGATCTCGGTTACCGAGTTATAAAAAATCAGGAACTATAGCAATGGAAAACCGTTTTAATTTAGTTGATGAATCTTGGATACCGGTTGCCGATTTTGGCCGAGTCAGCCTTAGACAAATTTTTACTAACTCTGATTATCGAGCATTAGGCGGAAATCCAGTACAAAAAATAGCACTGTTGAAGTTGCTTCTTGCTATTGCCCAAGCTGCAGCCACGCCCAAAGATGAAGTTGAGTGGAAAGCTATTGGTGCAAGGGGTTTAGCAGAGCGTTGTGTTGCGTATTTAGAAAAGTGGCATGACCGATTCTATTTGTATGGAGATAATCCCTTTTTGCAAATGCAAGCAATTAGGGCGGCCAAAATTCAGCCTTTTGGCGCGGTCTTGCCTGAAGTTTCAACGGGAAATACAACTGTATTGAGTCAAGTCCAGCGACAGCGAGATCTAGACGATGGAGACAAAGCGCTTCTACTTTTGACTCTTATGGGCTTTGCGCTCTCGGGTAAGAAGACAGACAACAGTGTCGTTTTAACACCAGGCTACAGTGGGAAAACAAATGATAAGGGTAAACCAGCAACTGGTAAACCTGGGCCTTCCGTTGCACATATGGGGCTCTTACATAGCTTTCTATACGCAAGCGACATTCAGAGTACCTTGTGGCTTAACCTATTCACGTTGAATCAGCTTGAGAAAATGAATATATACCCAGAAGGAGTTGGAATAGCTCCATGGGAGAAAATGCCTAGCGGTGAGAATTGTGAGAACGCACAAAAACTGAAAGCTTCCTTAATCGGGCGTTTAATTCCACTGAGTAGATTTTGCTACCTCACGGATGAAGGCTTGCATTATTCCGAAGGAATTGCCCATGCAGGATACAAGGAGGGCGTCGTTGATCCCAGCATGGCAATAAATAATTCGGGAAAAGAACCCAAGGCACTTTGGGTCGACCCAGAAAAACGACCATGGCGTGAGCTTTCGGCTTTACTGAGTTTTTTTGACCAAGCAGAAACCACAGGGTTTCAAAGTTGGCAAATACGAAGTGGGCTAAATAGAGCTCGAGATGTTATTGAAAGTTTTGCAATTTGGTCGGGTGGTTTACGAGTGAGCAGTAATGCTGGTGAACAATATGCGTCTGGTAGCGACGATTTTGTTGAGTCCCAAGTTTGGTTGCATGGACAGACTGTTGGTCAAGGTTGGTTTCGTCAACTAAAACACGAAATGGATGCGTTAGATGCATTGGCCAAGAACTTATATGGACGAGTGCAAGGCTTTTTTAAAGAACAAACTTTTGATGGCGGAAAAATAGCACCTCAAGCAACGCAGCTCTTTTGGCAGCTCTGTGAGCGAGATTTTCAGAGCTTGGTGAACCAATGTGATCAAACCGAAGATGCAACCGCCGAGCGTATAAAGCTTCGCCATAGATTTGCGGGCTACGTTCACCAAGCTTATGACAAGTTCTGTCCGCGAGAAACAGCGAGACAAATGGACGCTTGGGCAAAATGTCGCCCGAACACAAGCAAATATCTGAATCAAGAGGGCTAGAAATATGGAAAGTAATGAAGTGCCTGTGCAGTCGGATAAAGAGAAAAGTCGAGAACAGCGATTTGTCGAAACAGTGATTGAACGTTGCCGCCAAGATAAGGGTCAAGCAGCAAGGCTTCGCAGAGCAGACAATCCGGCAACAGAATACCAGTCTTGGGAGTTACTGGGCTGGTTTGGCGTTGACTTAGAAAAAGATTACGAACGCAAACCATTCGTAGCAATAGCTGCAGCTATTGCGAAATCTAAGAGCGAGCGAAACGGCAATCTAACTTTAGGAGGAGCATTAGCTTCTTGCTATGAAGATGGTCGGGAAAGCAGCCAAGCAAAAGCAAGACTTCGTCGCTTGCTAGCTTGTAGCGACTTGACCGAGGTTTGTCGTATCTTGCGCCCACTTTTCACTCTTATTGATAGCAAGATTGGTCAACCATTAGATTATGTTCGGCTCTTAAAGCAGTTACGTTTTTTCGGCTTTGAGTCAGGGCAACGCGTTAAAACACAATGGGCTCAAGAGTTCTATGGTCAAGCCGTTGAAATAAATAAAGCGGAGGTCTCCGCATGACGATGATAGCAAGCGTTCTACACCTAGATCGTCGTGCAATGAAGGCACTACGTATTACCGATCCTTACTCTCTTCACCGTGTTGTGTACGGTCTTTTTGAAGATGTACGCAACGAAGAACAAAAACACAAAAGTACCTCAAGTGGGATTCTTTATGCAGATTATGGCGGCGATATTCGCGGCCGAAAGGTCTTGATGCTTGCAAATCGTGAACCGATGGAAAGTGTTGAAGGCACTTATGGAGAAGTTCAAAGTAGACCCATCTCCGACGACTTTTTACTTTATAAAAGCTATCGCTTCAAAGTAATAGTTAATCCAACGCGTCGTGATAATACGAGCCGGAAATTATTGGCTGTGAAAGGTAGAGATGATATTGCGAAATG